>JBMLRS010000169.1:0-5849 GCA_049240905.1 Elsteraceae bacterium | reverse complement strand
CCATGTCGTGCTGGCCGCAAACGTCGGCATCGGCGATCTGTCGAAGACGCTCCGGCGCACCATCCTGCCGCTGCACACCTTCATGATCGCCACCGAACCGCTGACGCCGGAGCGCGCCGCCCGCGTCATCCCCGGCGCGGTCGCGGTCTATGACACGCAAGTGGCGCTGAATTATTTCCGCCTGTCCTCCGACCATCGCCTGCTGTTCGGCGGCGGGATCACCGCCGGCCCGCGCCCGCGCGCCTGGATCGAGCGCCATCTGCAAAAGGCGATGACCGAGGTCTTCCCCCAGCTCTCCGACCTCCAGGTCGATTTCGCCTGGTCCGGCGCGCTGGACATGACCGCGAACCGCATCGTCCAGGCCGGCAAAGATTCGGACGGCATCTGGCACGCCCAGGGCTTCAGCGGCCACGGCGTCGCCCTGACCCTGCGCACCGGCGAAGCCCTCGCCAACGCCATCCGCGGAAACGAAAAGGACTTGAACCTCCTCGCCGCCGCCCGCCACAAACCAATACCCGGCGGCCGCCTCCTGGCCCCCCTCACCATGCCCTTGGGCATCGCCTGGGAAAAACTGCGTCGATTGGCCGTGAGCGACGGGTTCTATTCGTTGTAAGAAACTGACCTTTTCAAGAAAACGAAAATAAATCCTTACCCTGAGCCTGTCGAAGGGTGATCTCGTGACAGACGTCGAAGAGTTTGTTCACCCTTCGATAAGCTCAGGGTGAGGGTTATTTAGGTTTTATTAACTCCTACCCAAACCGGTAGAGCGCCGCCGGGTTCTCCACCAGAATTCGGTGGCGGGTCGCCTCGTCCGGCGCCCAGTCATAGAGTTGCTCCAGCAAGTCGCCGGTGTTGGGGATCATGCCGCGATATCCGGCATGCGGCCAATCGCTGCCCCAGACCACGCGATTTGGCGCTGCAGCGATCATGGCGGCGGCGTAGTCGTTGACGTCGGCGTAGGGGTGGCCGGCCTTGCTGATGCGGTAGGCGCCGGCCAGCTTGATCCAGGCCTTGCCGGAGCGCATCAGGTCCCAAAGCGCGATGAAGCCGGGATGCCCGAGTGTGGCGGCGACCGGCATATGGGCGAAATTCTCCAGCACGATCGGCACGGGCAGGGCCAGCAGACGGTCGCGCACGAAGGGCAAATAGCGGCCGTCCATCGCGAACTCCAGATGCCAGCCGAGCGGCGCGATCTTCTCCGCCACCATCTCCATGGCCTCGATCGTGACGCCGCCGCCGACCAGCCCGTCCAGGCGCGCGGCGACGTAGCCGCTCTCGTTCAACCAAGCCAGCGAATCATCGTCGATCTCCGGCCAGACCGCCGCGACGCCGCGCAGATCCTGCGGGTTGGCCACCAGGAATTCGGCGATCCGGCGATTGTCCAGGCCGGCTGCGCTCGGCTGCACCAGCACGCTGCGGTCCAACGTCATCGTGTCCATCAGATGGAAGAAGTCCGCCGGCGCCGTCTCCGGCGGCGTGTATTCCCGCTCCGGCGACAGCGAATAGCGGTCGTAGGGGCCGAACAGATGAACGTGGCAGTCGCAAGCGCCGGGGGGGATTTCGAAGCTCGTCGGCTGCGGCTCGGGATCAGGCCCCTCGCACAGCCACTTGCCTTCCTCGTCGACGCGGGTCCGGTAATAGATCGCCATGCCGATTACTGGCGAGTTTCGGAGGGCCGCGTCAACCCTCCTACGCTCAAATCCCAGCGCTTACCGCGGGCCGTAGGCCTTCACCACGGCGGCGGCGGTCTGCGCCAGGAAGCGCATGTCGCCGCCGATGGTCACGAAGCGGAAGCCCTGGTCGGACATCTTCTTGGCGTGCTCGGGCGTCATGTTGTGGAAGCCGGCGACGATCTTGTGCTGACGCGCCTTCTCCAGAACCTTGGCGACCGCCGCCAGCACAGTGGGGTCGTCCGGCTCAGGGATCGGCTTGCCGACCAGCGACAGGCCCAGATCGCTGGGACCGATATAGACCGCGTCCAGGCCCGGCGTCGCCATGATGCCGTCCAGATTCTCCATCGCTTCGGCCGTCTCCACCATCGCGATGGTCAGGATCGCGTCGTTGGCCTGAGACCAGTAATTGTCATGCACCATGCCCGCGCGGATCGGGCCGAAGCTGCGGCGGCCCTGCGGGGCGTAGCGGCAGTTGGACACGAAGGCGGCGGCTTCGGCGGCGTTGTTCACCATCGGGCAGATGATGCCCATGGCGCCGGCGTCCAGCAGCTTCATGATGATGGCCGGATCATTCCACGGCGCGCGCACGAGGGGCGTGGCCGGGGTCAGGCTGATCGCCTGAATCATGGTGACCGCCTCCATATAGTCGATCACGCCATGCTGCAGATCGATGGTCACGCTGTCCCAGCCAGCGCGGCCCATCGCCTCCGCGATCATCGAGCCCGAGAGATTGCACCACCCATTGATGGCGGTCCGGTTCGCTTGCCAGAGCGCCTTGATTGGATTTTTCACCGTGTTCTTCCTGTTTGGTTAAAACTAGAAATTGACTTGATCGCCGCCCTTGAGCGCCAGCATCGAACGCGCCTCGGCGGGGGTGGCGATGGTCAGCGACAGATCCTCCAGCACGCGGCGGATCTTCGCCACTTGCTGGGCGTTGCTCTCCGCCATCTTGCCCTTGCCGATGAACAGGCTGTCCTCCAGCCCAACGCGGACATTGCCGCCCATCAGCGCGCCTTGCGTGACAAAGCCCATCTGATGGCGGCCCGCCGCCAGGATTGACCAGTGATAGGCGTCGCCGAACAGCTTGTTCGCAATCCGGCGCATATGCATCAGGTTCTCCTCGTCCGCGCCGATGCCGCCCAGGATGCCGAAGATCGTCTGCACGAACAGCGGCGGGGTCACCAGCTTGCGGTCGAGGAAATGCGCCAGATTATAGAGGTGGCTGACGTCGTAGCACTCATACTCGAACTTGGTGCCGCAGCCCTCGCCCAGATGCTTCAGGGTGTATTCGATGTCCTTGAAGGTGTTCTTGAACACATGATCGCGCGAGGCCTCCAGGAAGGCCGGCTCCCACTCATGGTCCCACTTCTTGTAGCGGTCGAGCATCGGGTAGAGCCCGAAATTCATCGAGCCCATGTTGAGCGAGCACATCTCCGGCTTGGCCTGCAGCGGGCCGGCCAGCCGTTCGGCGATGGTCATGCCAGGGCCGCCGCCGGTGGTGATGTTCACCACCGCGTCGCTCGCCTGCTTGATGCGCGGCAGGAACTCCATGAACAGAGCCGGATCCGGCGAGGGTCGGCCGTCCTTGGGATCGCGGGCGTGCAGATGGATGATCGAGGCCCCGGCCTCCGCCGCCGCGATCGAATCAGCCGCGATCTCCGACGGGGTGATCGGCAGATGCTTCGACATCGTCGGGGTATGGATCGACCCGGTGACCGCGCAGGTGATGATGACCTTGCGATCGCCCGGTTTCGCGGGCTTGGTTTCGGCTGACGTGGCGCTCATTCGTTTCCTCCGCAGGCTCGCTCAAACCGCAGCCTGCGTGAAACTCAATCCCAGGCGGGCCGCCGCGTCAATGCGCGAAGATATCGTCGGTCCAGCCGCCGAGGTCGAGCACCGCCCGCGCGGGCAGGAAAGCGAAGCAGGCGGCGGCCAGATGGGTGCGGCCCTCGCGGGTCAGCATCTCGTCCAGCTTCTCCCGCAGGCGATGCAGATACAGCACGTCGGAAGCGGCGTAGCTCGCCTGCGCCGGGGTCAGGCTGGCCGCGCCCCAGTCCGACGACTGCTGCTCCTTCGAGATCTCCACGCCGAGCAGCTCGCGCGTCAGATCCTTCAGCCCATGGCGGTCGGTGTAGGTCCGCACCAGCCGCGAGGCGATCTTGGTGCAATAGACCGGCGCCGTGGTGACGTTCAGGTAGCGCTGCAGAGCGGCGATGTCGAAGCGGGCGAAATGGAACAGCTTCAACACGTCGGGGTTGGCCATCAGCCGCGCCAGATTCGGCGCCGCGATACGTCCGTCCGGGCCCGGCATCGGCAACTTCACCAGATGCGCCTTGCCGTCGCCGGCCGAGAGTTGCACGACGCAGAGCCGGTCGCGCCAAACCTGCAGGCCCATGGTCTCGCTGTCGACCGCGACGATGGGTCCAAGATCAAGGCCGTCGGGCAGGTCGCCCTCATGAATAGTGATGTGGGAGGCAACAGTCACGGGCGGGTCTCTGATGGCTGGAAGAAAACGAACTGCTCACGACGCGGGGTTAAACCATGACGCCTGATAGAACGCCATAGTCGCGCAGCCGGTCCTGCTAAACAATGACCGCCTCGAACAATCCTTCGAACGCCGCGCCGGACGTCAGCGAGACGCGGCGCCAATTCTGCGGCGGCACGTCGAAGACCTGACAGGATATGACCATGGTCACGATCTCGCCGTCCGGCGACAGCGGGCACATGATCCGCTGCGTCATCCGATGCTCCTGTTCCGGCATCCCGAAATTGCTTACCGACAACACCGGCCGTTTGCGCGTCAGCACCCGGCGATAAAGGTTCGACACATATTCCGCATAGTCCTGGTTCAGGTTCACTTCATCGACGTGAAAGCCCGTCAGCGACCGCCCCGCCGCGATGGTCGATTCGCTGCCGACCAGGCGAAACTTGAAGCGCCGCCCGCCATCGACGACCTCGACCAGGAAAAGATTGGGCAGCAGATCGCGCGGAATATCCAGTGGATCGACGTCTGACCGCGCCGGCATGCGCTTGCCGCGGCGCGCGCCGTCCCAATATCGATAAAACGCAGTCAATCTGGGGTCGATCTCGCCGAGATGACCGTCCACCACGTCCAGTCCAAAAGCGGATCCTGGCTCCATGGCCAATATCACACCCTAACTCTGTGATTGTTGTCAATCTCAGCTTGGATCAGCGATCCGTCAGCTTGGTTCGGACCAGAGATCCGATGGTGCCCGGGAGAAGACTCGAACTTCCACGTCGTTTCCAACACTAGAACCTGAATCTAGCGCGTCTACCAATTCCGCCACCCGGGCACGTCGGGTAGGAGGCGGCATAATCTCGATCCAGAACCCCAGGTCAAGGGAATTCGCGTGTAGGCGCTTTTTTTCTCATTTTCACACATGTCGGCTCTTTCCATCGGTCATAGAACCATGGCCTCGAATATCCGCTGAAAGCCGATGAATTGAAGCGAGTCCTTAGACGCCGAACGGCTGGGATTCCGTTCAAACACTTGGCAGGCGAAGATCATGTTGACGATTTCGCCATCATGCGACAGCGGGCACATGACGCGCTGCGTCAGGATGTACTCCATGTTCAGATGAGCGAAGTTGCTGGCCGACACCACTGGACGGCAGGTCTTCAGCACGAGACGCAGCATATCCAACAGATATTCCCGATAGACTGGCAGTTCAATCGAGTCGCCCACGAAGGCGCCGGTCAGCCGAAGTTTGGAGGCGTCTTCAATCTCGCTTCCGACCAGCCGGAATTTGAACCGCTCTCCCTGATCGACGACATCGACCAGCAGCGTGTGGCGCAATAATCCTTTCGGCATCTCCAGCGGATCGACGTCAGCGCGCGTCGGCATCGGCTTATCACCGCGCGCCGACCGCCAGTATTCCAGGAACGCCAGAATTCGAGGATCGAGCGAAACCGGCGCGCCATACAGCGCTTTCAACTGCAGTGGCGCCGGCGAGGATGGCGGCGCTTGCTCTCGACTTGTCATCTATCCTCGCCTGCAATTCCCTGCAACCAATGCGATGTCAGGCGTCGCTGTCAATCCGCCTTGTCAGTTCAAGTGGACGGAGAGGACGCCTCCTATGCGAACAATCGAACAGTCGGAGCGCTCCTGCGCGCGACGCATCCTTCCAGTCAGGGCGCTTCTTAAGGCGCTTCGCT
>JBMLRS010000168.1:0-5234 GCA_049240905.1 Elsteraceae bacterium | reverse complement strand
ACTGCGGCTGGGTCTCCATCTGGAAGGTCTCGGTCACTTCGAACAGCTGGGCCAGCAGCCGACCCACGCTGATCTCCTGCAGCGGACGACCAAGAAGCGGTTCGCCGATCGAGCGGCAGGCCTGGGTGAAGGCCTCGATCGACTGATCGGGCGGCACATACCCGGCCGCAAAATGGACTTCGGCGACCTTGCGGTAGTCGCCGCTCAAAAAGGCCATCAGCATGTCCGCCAGGAAATAGCGGGTCTGGCGGTCCAACCGCCCCATGATGCCGAAATCGATGGCGATGATCGCGTTGTCCTCGGCCACGAAGGAATTGCCGGGATGCATGTCCGCGTGGAAGAAGCCATCGCGGAACACTTGGTTGAAGAAGGCGTTGGCCGCGTTCTCCATGACCTTGCGCGGATCGCGCCCGGTGGCGACCAAGGTGGCCGGGTCGTCGACCCGCTCGCCGGCCACCCGCTCCAGGGTCAGCACCCGCTTGGCGGTGCGCCGCCAATCGACCTTCGGCACGCGAAAGCCAGGATCGCCGGCGAAGTTCTCCGCCAGTTCCGCGGCGGCGGCGGCTTCGAACCGCAGGTCGGTCTCGAACTTCAGGTCCTTGCCGAACTGCTCCACCACCAGACGCGGCTTCAGCCGGCGCAGATCCGGGCGCACCTTCTCCAGCGACTCCGCGATCAGCGCGAACAGCCGCAAGTCGCGCGCGAACCAGCTTTCGATGTCCGGCCGCAGCACTTTCACCGCCACCAGCTCGCCGTCGATCGTCTCGGCGAAATGCACCTGCGCGATCGAGGCGGCGGCGACCGGGACTGGATCGAAGGCGCGATAGAGCTGCTCCATCGGGCAGCCGAAGGCTTCCTCGATGGTCCGTCGCACCTGTTCGAACGGGAAGGGCGGAAGCCGGTCCTGCAGTTCGGCCAGATCGGCGGCGGCGGTCTCGCCCACGATGTCCGCGCGGGTGGAGAGCAGCTGGCCGGCCTTGATGAAGGTCGGCCCCAGCGCGACGGCGGCCTTGGCGAGCCGCTGGCCTGGGCGGCTCGCCGTCTCCTCGCGCTTGGCGAACCATTGCAGCAGGCCGAAGGGGCGCGGCAGCAGCCCCGACGCCACAAGCGGCGATAAGGCGTCATGTCGGGCCAAGGTCGCGGCGATGCCCATCAGGCGCAGCAGGCTGCGGGGGTGATCCAACATCGGCGGCTACAATCGCCAGCCGCTGTGGATGGCGGCGATTCCGCCGCTGAGATTGCTGTAGCGGGTCATGCCGAAGCCGGCCTGCTTCATGCGCTCGATCAATTCTTCCTGCGGTGGGAAGCGGCGGATGCTCTCGGCCAGATAGACATAGGCGTCGCGGTCCTTGGCGACCCAATCGCCCAGCCGCGGCAACACCTCGAAGGAGTAGACGTCATAGAGCCGCTCCAGCGCGGGGATCGCGACCCGGCTGAACTCCAGACACAGGAAGCGCCCGCCAGGCCGCAGCACGCGGCGCGCCTCGGACAGCGCCTTGTCGATATGCGTCACGTTGCGCAGGCCGAAGGCGATGGTGACGGCGTCGAAGCTGCGGTCTGGGAAAGGCAGGGATTCGGCGTTGGCGCAGACCAGATCCAGCTCCAGCAGCCCCTTGTCCAGCGCGCGGTCGCGCCCGACCGACAGCATGCCGAAGGTCAGATCCGCTATGGTCACCTCAGCGCTCGGCGTGCGCTCCAGCACGCGGAAGGCGATGTCGCCGGTGCCGCCGGCAAGATCCAGCAGCTTCAAACCCGGCTTCGGCGCCAGCTTGTCGACGAACGCCGCCTTCCACAGCCGATGCACGCCGACGCTCATCAGGTCGTTCATCAGGTCGTAGCGCTTGGCCACGGAATCGAACAGCTCCCGCACCATGTGTGACTTCGCGGAGGCCGCGACCTCGCGATAGCCGAAGCTGGCGGTGGGGGTGGGCTCGAGGGAGGAAGGGTTGAGCTTGTCGTCAGTCATGATAAGCCATCCTCTAGCACGGAATTGACTGATTCCGACCCCTCGCAGGCGCCCTGATCGATGCCCGAATTACCGGAAGTGGAAACCGTCTGTCGCGGCCTGGCGACCCAGCTGCTGGGCAAGCGGCTGGCGCGCGTGGAGCTGCGCCGCCCCGATCTGCGCTTTCCGATCCCGCCGGAGCTGCCGGCCAAGCTCACCGGCCGCAGGGTCGAATCGATCCGTCGGCGGGCGAAATACATCATCATGGAGTTTGACGAGGACGTCGCCCTGCTGGCGCATCTCGGCATGTCCGGGCGGATGACGGTCAGCAACGGCGTGCCCAACGAGTTTCTGCCCCATGACCATCTGATCCTGGTCGCCGAGGACGGCGTCTGCGTGCGCTTCAATGATCCCCGTCGTTTCGGCATGCTGGATCTGCTGGTCCGTGGGGAGGAAAACAAGCATCGGCTTCTGGCCGACATCGGGCCGGAGCCCTTGGACGCGGCCTTCACCGGCGCGGTTCTGGCTCGGGCGATCGAGGGCAAGATGACCCCGATCAAGGCCGCTATCCTCGACCAGAAGATCGTCGCCGGTGTGGGAAACATTTACGCCTGCGAGGCGCTGTTTCAAGCCGGCCTCTCCCCCACGCGCTTGGCCGGATCCCTGACCGGCGCGCAGGCGAACAAGCTGGTCGCGGCCATCAAGGACGTGCTGACCCGCGCTATCGCCGTCGGCGGCTCCAGCCTGCGCGACCATGTGCAGGTGAGCGGCGAACTGGGCTATTTTCAGCATGCCTGGGCGGTCTACGGCAAAGAAGGCGAGCCTTGCCCCGGCTGCGCCTGCAAAGACGGCGTGCGGCGGATGGTGCAAAGCAACCGCTCGACCTTCTATTGCGCGAAGAAGCAGAAATAGCGATCGCGCGAGGCTCACGCTCGACGACAGCCACCGAGGAGCCGAGGCGGTTCTACGGTAGACGCAGCGAGCGACCGCTCACGCGAAGCGTAGCCGCTGCCCGATGCCCATCTTCTTCGCCTTCTCCATCATGGCGTGTCCAAGGGCGATGTCGCTCAAAGACAGACCCCTGTGCCAGTAGAGGATGGTTTCGTCCGGCGTCTCCCGGCCGGGCTTCAATCCTGCGACGATCTGGCCCATCTCGGCGTGCAAGGTCTCCTTGGTCAGCTTGCCGGCGTTCACATGCTGGCGCATCGCGCCCAGGGTTCCGGCGTGAACCTGGCCCCAATCATCCACGATCAGCTTGGACATGATGTCGGTCAGCGACAGCTCGAGCGCGCTCATCGTGCCGTAGGGCATGACCAGGGCGCCTTTCTTGATCCATTCGGTCTTCAGCAGCGGCTCCGGCTGCACCAGCCGCGAGGCCTCCACCACGATGTCGGCGCCGCGGATCGTCTCCTCCCAATTGTCCAGCACGCGCACCGGCTTGCCGAGATCCTTGGAAAGCTTGGCGCCGAAGGCGTCGCGGCTTTCGACCCGGCGGGAATGGACGCGGATCTCATCGAAATTGAACAGCTTGTCGAGCAGCCGGACGTTCCAATAGCTGGAGCCGCGCGCGCCGATATGACCCAGGATCTTGGCGCCTTTCGGGGCCAGATATTTGCCGCCGATCGCGGTCATCGCGCCGGTGCGCATGTCGGTGATGGCGGTCGCGTCCAGGATCGCGCGCGGCGTGCCGGTGTAACGGTCCAGGAGCGTCAGCACGCCATATTCGGACGGCATGCCGTGCTTGTAATTGTCTACGAAATCGCTGACGACCTTGACGCCCGCCAGATCGACCGAGCCGCCGATCGAGCCGCGCAGCACGTTGAAATGGCCGGGCACGCCGGAGTTCGGGTTCAGGTGGGTGCGCGGTTCGATCACGGTTTCGCCGCGGCCCTGCGCCGCCAGTTGGTTCTCGATCGCCTCCAGAATTTCGTCGTCGGTCATGGCCAGCGCTTCGATGTCGGGGCCGTTGAGAAACGTGACGTAGACCGGCGGGTGAGCGCTCATGGCGATGTCCTCTTGGAGAAGTTGCTTGGAACAGGCTAGGCGGAAAACGCGGCGCGTTGCACCTACTCCTGTCATTCGTTCCAGGCTAAAGAGAGGTTATGTTTCGGCTTCTCCTGATCGTCGGCCTCTTGGCCGCGGCGTTCGCTTCCCCCGCCCACGCGCAGACCGCCGGGGCGGAGGCGCGTTTCGTGCCTGGCCTGGAAGACCTGCCTTTGATGGCGGGGCTGTTTTCGATCAACGCCGCGCCGCTGCGTTTCGACAGTCCCGGCGGCCGCATCGTCGTGGCCTACGCCGAAGGCGGCGGCAGCCGCGCCCAGGTAGCGGCGTTCTATGGCCAGACTCTCGCCCCTCTGGGCTGGGAGCGGCTGGAGCCGTTGCTGTTCCGACGGGACGCCGAGACTCTGCGGATCGAGGTGGACGACGCGCCGCCTGTGACCCGCGTTCGGTTTTTTCTGGCTCCCGCCAAACCCTGAAGGCCCGTGTTCGAGGCCCTCGCAATGGAGTGTCGCCCTTGTCTTATGAAACGTTGATCGTTGAGGTCCGCGGGCCGGTCGGCCTGATCACCCTCAATCGTCCGAAGGCGCTGAACGCGCTGTCCGGTCAGACCATGGATGAACTGACCAAGGCCCTGGACGGGCTGGAGGCCGATTCCGCGATCGGCGCGATCGTGCTGACCGGCTCCGAGAAAGCGTTCGCCGCCGGCGCCGACATCAAGGAGATGAAGGACCAGACCTTCGCCGACGCCTTCAGCGGCGACTTCATCACGCGCAATTGGGAGCGCGTGACGCGCTGCCGCAAGCCGGTGATCGCGGCGGTCGCCGGCTACGCGCTGGGAGGCGGTTGCGAGCTGGCTATGATGTGCGACTTCATCATCGCCGGCGACAACGCCAAGTTCGGCCAGCCGGAAATCACCATCGGCACCATTCCGGGCGCGGGCGGCACGCAGCGCCTCACCCGCTTCGTGGGCAAGTCCAAGGCGATGGAGATGTGCCTGACCGGCCGGATGATGGACGCTGAGGAAGCCGAACGTTCAGGCTTGGTCAGCCGCGTGGTGCCGGTCGCCGAGCTGGTTGACGAGGCCGTCAAGGTCGCGACCAAGATCGCGGGATTGTCGGCCCCGATCGTGATGATGGCCAAGGAGTCGGTCAATCGCGCTTACGAGACGACCCTGACCGAAGGCGTGAAATCGGAGCGTCGATTGTTCCATGCGACCTTCGCGACCGCCGATCAGAAGGAAGGCATGAACGCCTTCGCCGAGAAGCGCCCGCCGGTCTTCACGAACCGT
>JBMLRS010000167.1:0-10443 GCA_049240905.1 Elsteraceae bacterium | reverse complement strand
CTCGCAGACCGCCTGGGCGCTCCTGGCCCTGATGGCCGCCGGGGAGATTGATTGCGACGCGGTCGAGCGCGGCGTCGCCTATCTGACCCGGACCCAGACCGACGACGGGCTGTGGGACGAAGAGCATTTCACGGCGGTCGGCTTCCCGCGCGTGTTCTACCTCCGCTATCACGGCTACCGCGCCTTCTTCCCGCTCTGGAGCCTCGCGCGCTACAAGAACCTGAAGCGCAGCAACACTGGCGCCACCCCCTTCGGGATTTGACCGAGTTCGGCTTCCTCTGCGGCTTCAAGGCTGAGGCCGATCTTCTCAAGGAATTCCCGTTCGTCGCCTTTGGCGACGGCGGGATCGAGGGCGCCCGCCGGGCGTTGACCCGCTTGCCCTTGGCGCAGGTGACCGCCCTGGTGAGTTTCGGCGTCGCCGGCGGCCTGAAGCCCGGGTTAGTGCCGGGCTCCCTGCTGATCCCCGATGAAATCCTGATAGACGGTCGCGCGATCCCGACCGATCGCGCCCTGGCTGAAGATTTGCGCGCCAAGCTGCCGCAAGCGCTGCGTGGCCGGATGGCGGCGGGCGCCGGTCTGCTGGCCACCGTCGAGGCCAAGAGCGGGCTCCACGCGCGGACGCAGGCCTTGGCGGTCGATCTCGAAAGCGGCCCGCTGGCCGAAGCGGCGCAGGGGGCGAATTTACCCTTCCTGATCCTCCGCGCGGTGGCCGATCCCAGCGATCGGGCCCTGCCGAAAGCCGCGCAAATCCCGCTGACGCCGTCAGGAACGCCGAATCTCCCAGCCATCCTGGCCAGCGTTCTTCGCTCGCCCGGCCAGATCCCAGGGCTGATCGCGCTAGGCCTGGAGATGAACCGCGCCATGGCGTCCTTGCGGCAGGCGGCGACGGCGCTGAAAGGATACCAGTGATTCCTTACTCAGAGTCGTCACCGCGAGGCGACGCCGTGGCGGTCCATGCATCGAGCGACCGGCGCCGGTCACGCTGAATGATGGATCGCCGCGCTTCGCTCGCGATGACGGCTCTTCCACGAATTGCAAGTGTTTACCTCACCCTGAGCCTGTCGAAGGGCAGGCGAGCGGGAGGTGGCGGCGAGTTTGCTCGGACCCTTCGACGTTGCTCAGGGTGAGGGGTTGTCTTGACAGGCGCCGGCAAGTGAGTTGCCGACGGTCGACTGTTTCGAACCAGATCGGCGACGCCTCAAATTTTCAACCACTTCCGTGTTCCGGGGCGCGGCAGCAGCTTGAACAGCCAGCCGATCAGCCGCCAGCGTGGGGTCACGTAGACGTGGCTGCGCTTCTGATCAATCGCCTGGCGGATCTGCCTGGCGGCGGTCTCGGGGCTGGCGACCCAGAAGGGCTGGTCCGTCTTCATCATCGCTGTGTCGACGAAACCGGGCTGCGCCTCGGTCACCGTCACCGCCCATTTCTTGGAGACAGCGAGGGCGCGCAGACCGTCCAGATAGAGCGACTGAAACGCCTTTGAGGCGGCGTAGGCCGGGGCCGCGCCGCTGCCGCGCAGCGCGAGGATCGAGGTGATCCCGACCAGATGGCCGGCTTCGCGTTCGGTGAAGTGATGAAAGGCGGCGTCGGCGAGGGCGGCGAAGCCCGTGACATTGGTGTCGATCGTGGTCTTCTCCAGTCGCCATTCCAGCGATCGATTGATCTCGCCCGTTCCCGCGGCGATCACCACCAACTCAACGCCGCCAAGGGTCGCGACCATGCGATTGAGCGCGGAGACCGCCTCCGCCGAATTGGTCACGTCGCAGGGGCCGGAGACGGCGTTGGTCAGACGGCTGGAGACGCTGGCGAGCGCGTCGGTCCGGCGCGCCAGCAGGCCGAGGCGCCAGCCCGCCTGGTCAAGTTCCCAGGCGAGGGCTGCGCCAATTCCGGAGGAAGCGCCGACGATGATCGCGCGCTTCATGGGATCAGGTGGCGAATTACTCCGCCGCCTCCATCCGTTCCGGCTTCTTCTTCTCTTCGCGGATCTTGGCGACCGCATGCTCGACATGGCGGCTGAACACGAATTCGGCCGGGCGCTGTTTGTCGAGCGGGATCTCCGGCGCCATCGGGCCGGTGGTCTTCGGGCCGCGCAGGGCGACGGCGGCGACCTTGAGCGGGTTTTTCACCGCGTCCATGACGGCGGTCGCCTCATAGCCGGAATGCACCATGCAATCCGCGCATTTCTCGTAATTGCCGGTGCCGTAGCTGTCCCAATCCGTGGTGTCCATCAGCTCCTTGTAGGTCTTGGCGTAGCCTTCGCCGAGCAGATAGCAGGGGCGCTGCCAGCCGAACACATTGCGGGTCGGCTTGCCCCAGGGGGTGCACTTATAGGTCTGGTTGCCCGCCAGGAAATCCATGAACAGCCCGGACTGGTTGAACTCCCAACCGCGGCCCTTGCCCAGGCTGAGGATGTCGCGGAACAGCTGCTTGGTGCGCTGACGGTTCAGGAAATGCTTCTGGTCCGGGGCCCGCTCATAGGCGTAGCCCGGCGAGACCATGATGCCGTCGACGCCCATCTGCTTCACGTCGTCGAAGAACTTCGCCACGCGCTCGGCCTTGGCGCCGTCGAACAGGGTGGTGTTGATGCAGACGCGGAAGCCGCGTTCCTTGGCCTTGCGGATGGCCGCGACCGCGCGGTCATAGACGCCTTCCTGGCTGACGGCGTGGTCGTGCATGTCCTGGTCGCCGTCCAGATGCACGTCCCAGGAGAAGAACGGGCTGGGCTTGAACTGGTCCAGCTTCTTCTCGAGCAGCAGGGCGTTGGTGCAGAGATAGACGAATTTCTTGCGCGCCATGATCGCTTCCACGATCTGCGGCATTTCCTTGTGCAGCAGCGGTTCGCCGCCGGCGATCGCGACAACGGGCGCGCCGCATTCGTCGACGGCCTTCAGGCAATCCTCCAGCGACAGGCGCTGATTCAAAATCTCGTCGGGATAGTCGATCTTGCCGCAGCCGCCGCAGGCCAGATTGCAGCGGAACAGCGGCTCCAGCATCAGGACCAGGGGGTAACGCTTGCGGCCGAGGAGATGCTGTTTGACGACATAGGCGCCGATGCGCGCCACTTGATTGAGAGGAACGCCCAAATCACACCTCACCAGACACGTTGATCGCGCGATGTCGCCTCAAGCTGACATGTGCGCTGCACCATCGCGGGGTTCTCCGATGATTGAAGGGGGGATGGCAAGGGAATTCATGACGGGGGGCGCAGGTCGATGTAGAACGTGACTTTCAAGTGACAGGCGCGACCAAGAATGCGTCACGCGTCTTGCGCCCTGGGATGGCTTGGGGTTAGTTGCCCGTTCAATTAGGATAGCGCCCGCGCGTATGCGGCGGGCCGCGTCGGGATGGATGCCGTGGAGCGAAAATATCTAGATCGGGTGCGCACCCCAGCCGACCTGCGGCAAATGCAGCCTGAAGACCTGAAGCAGCTCGCCGACGAATTGCGCGGGGAGATGATCGACGCCGTCTCCGTGACCGGCGGCCATCTGGGCGCGGGGCTGGGCGTGGTCGAGTTGACGGTCGCCCTGCACTATCTTTTTGACACCCCGCATGACCGTCTTATCTGGGACGTCGGCCATCAGGCCTACCCTCACAAGATCCTGACCGGGCGGCGCGATCGGATTCGCACCCTGCGGCAGGGCGGGGGCCTGTCTGGGTTCACCAAGCGCTCCGAAAGCGAATATGATCCCTTCGGCGCCGCGCACAGCTCCACCTCGATCTCCGCCGGGCTTGGCATGGCGGTGGCGCGCGATCTGAAGGGCGAGCGGCGCAACGTGATCTGCGTGATCGGCGACGGCTCCATGTCCGCCGGCATGGCCTATGAGGCGATGAACAACGCCGGCGCCATGAACTCCCGCCTGATCGTGGTGTTGAACGACAACGACATGTCGATCGCCCCGCCGGTCGGCGCGATGAGCGCCTATCTGTCGCGGCTGATGTCGTCACACTCCTATCATTCGATTCGCCATGTCGCGCAGGACATCGCCAAGCTGCTGCCGCGCAGCCTCGCCCGCGCGGCGGCCAAGGCGGAGGCGTTCGCCAAGTCGGTGGTCACCGGCGGCGGCACCCTGTTCGAGGAGCTGGGCTTCTACTACGTCGGCCCGATCGACGGCCATAACCTCGACCATCTGTTGCCGGTTCTGAAGAACGCGCGCGACTGGTCGGAGGAAGGCCCGATCCTGGTCCATGTCCGCACCCGCAAGGGCGCCGGCTACGCCCCGGCGGAGGCGACGGCCGACAAGTATCACGCCGTCACCAAGTTCGACGTCGTCACCGGCGCGCAGGCCAAGCCCGCCGCCAAGGCCCCCAGCTACACCGCGGTCTTCGCCAAGGCGCTGATCGCGGAGGCCGAGACCGACAAGCGCATCGTCGTGATCACCGGCGCCATGCCGTCCGGCACGGGCGTCGACGCCTTCCAGAAGCGCTTCCCCGACCGCGCCTTCGACGTGGGCATCGCGGAGCAGCACGCCGTCACCTTCGCCGCCGGTCTGGCGTCGGAAGGGATGCGGCCGTTCTCGGCGATCTACTCCACCTTCCTGCAGCGCGGCTACGACCAGATCGTCCATGACGTGGCGATCCAGAATTTGCCCGTGCGCTTCGCCATCGACCGCGCCGGCCTGGTCGGCGCCGACGGCGCCACCCACGCCGGCAGCTTCGACGTCGCCTATCTCGGCTGCCTGCCGAACATGGTGATCATGGCGGCGGCCGACGAGCTGGAGCTGATGCACATGACCGCGACCGCCGCGGCCTTCGACCAGGGCCCGATCGCCTTCCGCTATCCGCGCGGCGAAGGCGTGGGCATCGCGCTGCCGGAGCGCGGCTCGATCCTCGAGATCGGCAAGGGCCGCGTGATCCGCGAAGGCACCAAGATCGCGCTGCTCTCGCTCGGCACCCGCCTGGCGGAATGCCTGAAGGCGGCGGACGAGCTCGCGACGCGCGGGCTCTCCACCACCGTCGTCGACGCGCGCTTCGCCAAGCCGCTGGACACCGATCTGATCCGGCGTCTGGCGCGCGAGCATGAAGTGCTGATCACCGTGGAGGAAGGCTCGATCGGCGGCTTCGGCTCCTTCGTAATGCACGACCTCGCCGAGGCCGGCTTGCTGGAGCGCGGCCTGAAGCTGCGCAGCATGTTCCTGCCGGACATCTTCCAGGACCACGATACGCCGATGGCGCAGTACGACGCGGCTGGGCTGAACGCGAAGCATATCGTCGCCAAGGCCTTGCAGACCCTCGGCGTCCCCGCCGCCCAGCCGGTCAGCGCCTAGCGAGGCGCGGCGCCAGGGTTGCGCTGACGGTCGTCGATCCCCAAGTCCCCCTCGATCCCGGCGCGTCCGGGTTTAGGGAGAATGGGCCTCCGGCTGATAGGTTCCAATGACCGCTGACACACCCCTTCTAATCGCGCGCCGCGGCGTCCTCGCGCTCGCCGTCGCCGCTTTCCCGTTTCTATCCCTGCGCGCCGCCGAGGGCGACGCCGCCAAGGCCCAAGCCGTCGTGAACCGGCTGCATGAGGCGTTGTTGGCGGCGATGAAGTCCGCCGCCGCCCTGAAGTTTCAAGGCCGCGCCGAGGCCTTGGCCCCCGTGCTGACCGAGACGTTCAATCTGCCGCTGATGGCGCGGGTCGCCGTCGGCCCCGGCTGGAAGGATCTCACCGAGGATCAGCAGCGCCGTTTCACCGACGCCTTCACGCGCATGACCATCGCGACCTACGCCAACCGGTTCGACGGCTACGCTGGCGAAAGCTTCGAGACGCTGCCCGAGGCGCCGGCGCAGCAGAACGGCTTCATGGTGCAGACCCGTCTGAACCGCACGGACGGCCAGCCGCCTGTGGCGCTCAACTATCTGATGCGGCAGGAGAAGGAAGGCGGCTACCGGATCGTCGACGTCTATCTCTCCGGCGCGATCAGCGAGCTTGCGACCCGCCGCTCGGAATACTCCACGATCCTGAAGCGCGACGGCGTCGAGAAGCTGATCGAGGGCGTCGAGGCCCGGGTGAAGGCGTTGAGTTCTTAGGGGTTATAGAATGAGAAAACTCTTCAGTCGATCAAACTGCTTTCCTCACCCTTATCCTGTCGAAGGGCCATGAAGCGAAAGAGGCTGAAGAGTTTGTCCATCCTTCGACAGGCTCAGGATGAGGTCTATATTCATACCGGGCTGATTTTTATTGAAATCGGTAGATTCTAGCCAATCATTCTTCACGTCGCCCTCGGCGGGGCCAAGGCGGCGACCAGCGCGGCGGGATCGAGCGCGGGCGGGGCGGCGGCGGGCGCAGCCCAGATGCCTTCCGCCATCAGGCGCGCCTGCAGCAGCATGTTGAAGGCGCGGCCGGCCGCCCACTGCTTGCCGGCGATCGTCCGGATGCGGCCGCGCAGGATGATCTGCGCGCCGTCGAAGCGGTCGATGCCCAATATCTCCAGCGGCGCCAGCAGGGTGGGGCCGATCGCCGGATCGCCGCGCAGGGCGGTGTCGATCTCGAAAACGATCTCGCGCACCCGGTCCAGATCCTTGCCCAACTCGATCGCGATGTCGAAGACGTAGAAGCTGAAATCCTTGGTCATGTTCATGACCAGGCTGACCGAGCCGAACGGCACAGTCACCAGCGTGCCGCGCACGTCGCGCAGCTTGATCGCGCGGATGGTGATGCCCTCCACCGTCCCGGACTTGCCGGCGACCTCCACCACATCGCCGACCCGGATCGAATCCTCGAACAGAATGAACAGCCCGGTGATCACGTCGCGCACCAATTGCTGACTGCCAAAGCCGATGGCGAGGCCGACGACGCCGGCGCCGGCCAACAGCGGGGCGATGTTCAATCCCAACTCCGAGAGCACGATCAGCGACACCACCACCACCAGAACGAAGAGGAAGGCGTTGCGCATCAGCGGCAGCAGGGTGCGCACGCGCGCGCTGCGCGGCAGCGGGTTCCCCTTCGAATCCACCTCGGTCAGATATCGTTCGATCAGGGCGGAGACCAACTCCCAGGCGACCAGGGCGGCGATCAGCACGAAGGTGATGCTGACGATCGCCGACAGCACCCGCTTGCCGATCGGCGTCGCCATGCCGGCGAACACGTCGACGCCCCAGACCTGCGCCAGGATCAGCAGCGCGATCAGGTAAAGCGCGCCATGCAGCACGCCGCTCATCAGCGGCATATATCGATTGGCGCGGGCTTGCAGACCCGGCAGGCGCGTCGCGAGGTCGCCGCCGACCGCGAAGCCCTGGTCGATCAGACGGCGCAAGCCGATCCCCGCGAACCGCAAAGCGATCGCCAGGACCGCAGTCAGAACCGTCACCCGCAGGATGTAGCCGAAGCCGCCGTCGATATGGACCATCCAGACGAACAGGGTGGCGCCGATATAGCCGATCGCCAGGATGTGCCAGACGTCGGCGATGCGGCCAAGCAACGTCCAACCGGCGCTCTGCATCGCCTTCTCGCCCCCCAACGTCGGCGATTTGGCCTGGGCCGCGCGGCGCTCCGCCGCCGCGTCGATCCGACTGCGCAGCCAGGTCTGAACGGGGCGGGCGTTCTGAAGGATGAAGATCACCATCATGGTGACCACCACGATCGCCAACAGGTTGATCAGCAACTGCGCGGCGTCGGCGCTGATCGCCACGCGGCCCAGCGCCTCGATGCCGAAATAGCCGTAGACGCTGAGCTGCACCAGGCGCCTGGTCCAGACATAGAGGTAGGCCGCGCTCTCGTCGTCAATCTGCAAAGGCCGCAGCGAGGGCAGCCCAGGCGCCACGAGAATGCGGCAGACCGCCAGCAGCACCCGCGCCAGAAGATTGGCGTTGATCAGTCCCAGCGCGACGAGGCGAGTGAGGAAGTTCGGCTCCAGCACCGGCAGCAGGATCGTGCTCGCCGCGGCGAAGGCGCCGATCGCGACCACGTCGAAGCTGGCGCGCGCGGCCAGTAAACCCAGTCGGCCATACCAATGCTCGGCGTTGACCGCCTCGACCCGCCGCCGCCAAGGGGTCAGCAGCCGCACCACGACCCATTCCGCGATCCAGCCCGCGGCCAGCGCTGCGGCGACCTTCCAGATCAAGGAGAACCAGCGCTGCATCAGCGCCGGGTCGCTGACCTGCGTCTTGGCCCAGACCCAAAGCTGGGGCAGATCGGCGAGCGCGATCACCGCGCCCGTCAGACCGGCGCTGATCTGGATAATCGAGCGGTGCAGGTTGGCCACGAAACCGCCCAGCAGGCCGAACGGCGTGGCCGGGTCGATCGCCCCTGGCGCCGCGACGGCGGCCTGCGCGCCGCTCAACGCCTCCAGCTTCAGCAGGAAGTCGGTGCGCTGCGCCTCGTCCTTCAACAGGTCGGACA
This sequence comes from Elsteraceae bacterium, assembly GCA_049240905.1. GTDB lineage: Bacteria > Pseudomonadota > Alphaproteobacteria > Elsterales > Elsteraceae > JBMLRS01. The sequence continues at coordinate 2,123 of JBMLRS010000167.1, read as the reverse complement.
CCGCCTTCAACTGTTCGGGAGACAGGCCCGGCCTGGCGGCCTCGGTCTGGCTCCAGGCCGGCGCGCTGAACAAAAGGGCGAAGAGCAGGAAAAGGCGGGACAGTCGCATGGCGTTCACGAGGCTTGAGGCGAGGGGGGGAGGTCGAGGGGCGGGTTTTCGCGACGACGGATCTCCAGCACGCCGCCGCGGCGCAGATAGAAGAATGTGTCGGCGATTTCGGCGACGCTGCGGCGATGGGTCACCATCAGGATGGTGCGGCTCTGCGAGTTGGCGAACAGCGCTTTCACGATGTTGGTCTCCCCGGTCTCGTCCAGGCTGTTCAGCGCTTCGTCCAGCACGAGGCAAGGTTGGCGGGACAGGAAAGCGCGGGCGATGGCGATGCGCTGTTGCTCGCCTTGGCTGAACGGGTCGCCGCGCTCGGTCATGGCGGATCTGACTCCGTCCTCGGTGGCGGCGAGGCGGGAGGTGAGCAGCACGTCGGCGATCAGTTGCTCCTGCTCGGCCGGCGTCAGGCTCTCGCCGACGGAAATATTGTCCAGCACCGATCCGTTGAAGAAGGCAGCGTTGGATTTCTGGAAGCAGAACAGACGCTTGCGGTCCGCCAGGGTCAGGCTCTCCACCGGGCGGCCGTTGATCAGGATCGAGCCCTCGTTCGGCCGCGTCAGCCCCAGAAGCATGAAGATGATCGTCGACTTCCCGGCGCCGCTGTCGCCGAACAGCGCGACTTGCTCCCCCTGCTTGATGGTGAAGTTGAGATTGCGGAGGATCCAGCCGCCTTCTTCGTTGCGCAGCCCGACGTCGCGGAACTCGATCTCGCCGATGGCGGCGGCGCCCGGCGTGGATTTCCGGCTCACCTCCAGGCCCAAGAGCGGCGCGAGCCGGCCATGGGCGTTATGCGCGTCGGTCAGCAAAGGCGCCGCCTCGCCGATCCGGGACAGCGCCGGAAACACCAACACCGTGTAGTACAGAAACACCAGCAGGTCGCCCAGCGGCCGGCCGGTGTCGCGGCTTTGCACGAACAGATAGATCAGGCAGGCGGCCGAGGCGACGCCCAGGAAGAACTCGACGAAGGCGAAATAGAGCGATTGGCGCCGCCAGAGGGTCACCCCCAGCGTGAACAAGGTGCGACCGGCCCCCAGCGAACCCTGGAGGAAACGGTTGCGCACCTGGCCGTACCGCATCTCCAGATTCTTCTGGTAGAGGTTGGACACCCAGCCCAGATAATGCGCCTGATTGTCCATGTGCTTCAGATACATCCGCTTGCGCCAGTTGGCGTAGAGATGGATCAGCACCGCCAAGAGCGCGATCTCCGCGGTCAAGATCATCGCCAGGGTCGGCTCGATGAAGAACACCACGGTCAGCATCAGCAGCAGTTGGACCGAGGCGATCGTGGCGGCGACCACCACCTCCTTGATCAAGCGCTGCACCACTTCGACGTCGCCGGTGACGGCAGCCAGCACCCGCCCGACCCCGATCGGCGCGATGGACTTGTAGGGGCCCTGGATCAGATTGCGCGCCACGTCGCCGCGGATGCGCCGGATCAGGGTCTCCGACAGGCGGGTCGACCGGCTTTCGTCCAGCAGGCGGAAGATCAGCACGCCCAGCTCGATGCTGAGGATCAGCCCAACGAACACCAGCAGATAATTGTTCGGCGTGCCCGCCCATGCCTTCAACTGGCCAAGCCAGCTCTCCGGCGCGGGGTCCTCGATCAGAAACTTGATCGGCAGGGGGCGCATGACCACCAGGATCGTGTGGGCGATCGCCAGCGCGAGGATCGCCGCCAGGCGCCAACGGTAGGCGCGGTCGTAGCGGAGCAGCAGCCGGTCAATGGACAGCAGGATCATTCGATGTGGGGCTCTTCTTGCGGGACGGCGGCGACGCCGACCGAGGGGAGGGTGAACCAGAAGGTGGAGCCTTTGCCAAGTTCGCTGGTCACGCCGATCTCGCCGCCGTGGGAGCGGACGATCTCGCGCGCGATCGAAAGCCCAAGGCCGGCCCCTTGGGATTCGACGCCTGGGATGCGGAAGAACTTGTCGAACAGCCGGGCATGATATTTGGCCTCGATTCCGGGACCCTGATCGGTGATCGCGACGCGCAGCATGTCGGCCTCCGCGACGGCGCG
>JBMLRS010000166.1:765-2235 GCA_049240905.1 Elsteraceae bacterium | reverse complement strand
CTCGCCCTCTGATCGCGATCAGAAGGCCTGTTGTCACCAGGGCGAGGCCGCCGACCTGCCACAGATTGGGCCATTCGCCGGCCACGGGGATGCCGATCAGGATGGCCGCCCCAGGCACAAGGGCTGGAAACACCGCCGCGCGCGACGGACCCAACAGTTCCGCGGCGCGCGTGAACAGAATGACCGCGACGACGCCGGACAGCACGCCCTGCACCAGGATCTGGGTGGCGAGCGCCGTCATCGACAGGTTGGCGATCCGCGAGAAGTCCTGCGTCGCCACGTATGCGGGCACGATCGCCAGCATCGATATCACCGACACCGCGGCGGTCGCGGGCAGGGCTTTAATCCCCCAGCGTCGGGTCAGCACGGTGAAGATCGCCCAGAGCAGCCCCGCGGCCGCGAACATTCCATCGCCGAGCAGCGTCAGGCTGGAGCCGCTCAGCAGCGACGGTCCCGCGATCGCGGCGAGACCGCCGATGATGACTGTGATTCCCACAACGCTCGCCCGATCCGGGCGGGTCCGAAAGACCAGCGCCGCCAGCACGGTCGTCGCGATCACGACGGCTGCTGGCTGGACGACCGCGCCGTGAGCGAGCGGCGCGAACAGATAGCCTCCGACGCCGGCCATGATGAACAAGGGGCCGGCGGCGAGCGCCAGCGCCGTTCCCCGCCGCCAACCGACGCCCGCGAGGTTCCCTGGACCATGGGCGAGCAGCCAAGGCAGCATGACAAGGCCAGCCGTCGCATAACGGATCAAGGCGAAGTCCGCTGCGGCGAGGCCGCCTGTAATTCCAAGTTTGGCGAGCGCCAGATAACCGCCCCAAATCGCGACGGCGCCGAGCCCGAAGAGGAGGCCCCTGCGAACAGATGAAAGCCCGGCGAGCGCGGGCGATGGGATGGCGAGACCGGTCATCATCGTCTCCTTGAGAAGGGCGGTTGATCAGAAGGTGATGATCTGACGGCCCTCGAGGAGGAGAGCGCGCAGGGAGGCGTGTCCGCGGTCGTCAACCAGCATGGGCGCGCCGGCGGCCTCCAACGCGTCCTTCACGCCATAGGACTTCGCGCAGTAGGAGCAGACGCCGCGCAGAGCGGGCGCGGCCTTGGTCCAAGCACGGTGGAGATCGTTGTCAGGCTTCAGCATCTCGGCGAGCGCGGTTGAGCCTGCGCCGTCGAAAATGATGGCGACGTCGTCGCCCGCGCGCAGGAGTTCGTCCGCGAACATCATGGCGCGGTAGACGGCGGATTTTCCGGAGCCCTCAAGCTTCGAGTAGATGACGATGGCGATCTTGTTCATGACGGCGACTCTCCTGGACCAAGGGGCGAACCGCCGTCGCGGCGGGCGAGGCGGCGGAGCGACGAACGCGCCGCTGCCGTCCATGGAGATGCCGTATTCGAGATGCTTAGGGAACGCAGGGCCGACGAATAAAATTCATGCGCTGAATGCATGAATCGCCCGCGAAATCTTCTCGG
>JBMLRS010000166.1:449-755 GCA_049240905.1 Elsteraceae bacterium | reverse complement strand
TCAGAAGTTGACGAGCGCGCGGCGGCGGCCGTCTCAGCCCGGGCTGGAAGGCTCCGGTTTCTGCTTGAGCAGATTGGCGATGATGTCGCGGGCCGACTTGACGCGCGGATCGCGCGGCGCGTCGAACCGCCAACTGAGATCGATGGCGTAGCGCGGATAGGGAAAGGGGCAAGGCGAAAGCCCCAATCCGGTCGCGCCTGCGATCGCGCGAGCGGCATGCGCGGGGATGGTGGAGATCGCGTCGGTTCCCATCAGCAGAAAGGGCAGGGCCGCGCAATGCGTGGTGGCGGCGCGGACGGTTCGTCT
>JBMLRS010000166.1:0-439 GCA_049240905.1 Elsteraceae bacterium | reverse complement strand
TCGCCCAGTCGCCGCGCCGCGCGGCGTCGTACAGCGTCATGAAGCCAGAGTCGCCCAGCGACTGGCTGCGGATCCGAGCGTCTTTCACGCCGCCGGAAGTCAAGGCGAGGTCGATCTCGCGGTCATGCAGCGATCTCACGACCACTGCGCTGTTGGTTTGCCGGAAAACCCAGCGGATCGGCGGGGTCGCGCGGCGCCCCGCCTCAACCAGCGCGGCGGCGAACGCGATCTCGAAATCGTCCGACAGGCCGAGAACGACGCGCTGGGCCGCCGTCGCGTCGCCTTGGCGGTCTGCTCGGTCCAGGCTGCGGCGGACAAGCGCCAACGCCTCCTCGATCATCGGCTGCAGCAGGATCGCCTGCGGCGTGGGCGTCAATCCGCGTTGCCCGCGCGTGAACAGCGGCCCGCCATAGGCCAGCCGCAGCCGGCGCAGCGAGGC
>JBMLRS010000165.1:0-2108 GCA_049240905.1 Elsteraceae bacterium | reverse complement strand
GATCGGGTGGGAGTTCTGCACCCAGAGCAGCACTGTTTCGCCCGGCTCCGCCGCCGGCACGCCCGCGTAGTAATCCGCCGGCCAGCTGTTCGAATCATGGGTGACGGCGGGGCTGATCCCCTCCGCGTCCTCGTCGTCCAGCACATACTTCATGATGTCATGACCGGCGATGCCGATCGCATGCACGAACAGCGATCCAGCGAAGGCCGGCAGGCCGAAGCGCGCGCGGATCTCCCCGGCATGCAGTTTGATCGACTGGTTCGGAACCAGACTTTCGGTCCATTGCGCCAGCAGCTTGCCGTCCGCGTCGAACAGCATCAGCCAGAGCGCGGGGTTCTTGGCGCCGTAGCGCGTCCAATACTCCACCGTCCGCATGACCGAGCAACGCTCGCCATCCGCGCGGAACAGGCAAAAATTGGTCGCGAAATTCATCGGGCTCAGATAGTTGCGCCGATCGCTCAGCATCTCCTGCGGCAGGCGCAGCGCGTCGAAGCTCACCACCGTCATGCCCGCCGGCAGCATCGGCAGGACCGATCGCAGGTGAAACTCGGCGTCGAACGCGGCGATGAACAGGACATCGATCGCGACCTTGGGCAGATCGGTGATCGGACGCGCGTCGGCGGCGAGGTCGACGACGCGTTGGACGAAACGCGCCGCGATGGCGGTGTCGCCCATGTCATAGAGCGCCTGGAAGCAGGCCAATTGCCCGACCGGGTCGAACACGCCGACGCGCTTTCCAGCCATCGAGGCGATAAGATCGGCCGCCTTCGCGGAGACCAAGGGGTGGCCAAGCGCCTTGAACAGCGCATTGCCGCCGCTGTCATTGCTGAAAGTGTCGAACTGGAAACGCATGACCCGCTACCTAGGACGGGCGACGCCGTTGTGCAAAAAATACTTCGCGCCGTCGTCAGCCTGCGACCAGCGCCTCGAGTCGGGTAGCGAGCGCCAGCGGATCGCCGTCCACGGCCAGTTGCTTCAAACGCGCCGTCGCCCCGGACAGCAGCCGGACGTTCGATTTTGATGCGCCGAGCGATTTGGCGATCAGCGCGATCACCGCCTGGTTTGCCGCGCCATCTTCGGCTGCGACGCGCACTCGAACGCGCAGCACCGTTCGCCCATCGGATTGCGCCTCCACGCCATCAATGGCGTCCCGACCGCCGCGCGGGGTGACCCTGATGGCGATGGACAGGCCCTGCTCGGTCGCGCGCCAGGGGCGAACGTCATCCGGGCTCATCAGAATTCCCGAAGCTGTGATGGGGTGAGGAGGTGGTGGGCGCGATGGGACTCGAACCCATGACCTACAGATTAAAAGTCCGTTGCTCTACCAACTGAGCTACGCGCCCGACTCAACGAGGCGGGACCATACTCATGCCGCGCCGCCGCTGCAATTCCCGAAGTCACATATTTGTCGAAGTTGCGGCGTCAAGGCGCCGAGAAACTCAAAAAGGCGGCGTTTGCTTGGCGTCGCCGGAGGAGGACATCGCCCCCCACTTCTCCCGAAGCTTCGCGCCGACGTTTGGCGAGACGAAGCGCGACACGTCCCCGCCCAACCGACCAACCTCCTTGATCAGCCGGGAGGCGATGAACTGTTGGCCCTCCGACGACATCAAAAACACGGTCTCGATCGACGAATCGAGCTTCGCGTTCATGCCGGCCATCTGGAATTCATACTCGAAATCAGTCACCGCCCGCAGACCGCGGATGATCATGCTGGCGCCCTGCTTCACCGTGAAATCCATGAGCAAGGTGGAGAACGGAGTGACTTCGATCACGCCGTACTCCGAGGAGGATTTCAGCCGTTCGACATCCTCGCGGACCATCTCCACCCGCTCCTCGACGGTGAACAGCGGATTTTTCCCGCTATTGACCGCGACGCCGATAACCAGGCGGTCGAGCATGCGGGCCGCGCGTTGAATAATGTCCATATGGCCGGTCGTGATGGGATCGAACGTGCCTGGATAGACGCCAACGCGCAGCTTGGTCACACAGACTCTCCCCCGCCTTCGCCACCGGCTGCCCCGTTGCTCTCGGGACCGGACTCTTCGCCCGAGTCATCATCGGATTCCCCATCGTCCGCGACCCGCGAGACGGAGACAACCTTTTCCTCC
>JBMLRS010000164.1:0-3655 GCA_049240905.1 Elsteraceae bacterium | reverse complement strand
GACATCCAGCCCCAACACCGCCTGCGAGCCCTGCTCGGCGGTCCAGCGGCAGAACCAGCCGAAGCCGCAGCCTAGATCCAGCACGCGCTTGCCTTTCAAATCAGGCAGCATCGCCTGCAAGTCAGGCCATTCCGGGGCGCCGTCCAAGCCGTGGAGCGAGCGCGGCAGCTGGCTGTAGCCCGCGAAGAAATCCGCCTGATCATAGATGTTCTGGGTCATTGGATCACGCCTGCGCCAGAAGCCGGACGCCCTCGGCGCGCGCGGCTGAGATCAGCGCCGCGTCGAGCGTGGCGAGCGGAAGGGCTTCTCTCAGCGCCAGCTCCAGATAAGCCGCGTCGTAAACGGTGAGGCGATGCTGGCGGCAGAGCGTCAAGATGGAGAGCTCCCTTGGGTCATGATCCAGAGTGATCGGAAGCTTCCGAATCATGCTCGCGGCAATGTCGGCCGCTCCGGCTGGGAGGCGGTTCTTTCGTTCGTTCGTGATCAGCACATTGCGGATCTCATACCACCAGAGTCCTGGGGCCCGCGCGCCGCCGCGCATGATCCGACTTCGAGCTTCAGTCGCAACCGCATTCAATTCATCGGGCAAAAACCAACTGGCGGCAACGGAGGCGTCGAGGACGAAGGTCATCAGTATTTATGGCCCTCGTGACGCGCCGCCAGGATCTCATCCAGGGAAATGCTCGGCATCGTTTTCCGGAAGGCGTCAATCTTGTCGAAGAGGCCTTCGACTTCCCGCCCATGCGCCGCATCTTCCGGCGTCAGCCGCGCGATCGCCTTGCCGTGACGGGTGATCACGATCGTCTCGCCGCGCTCCACATCGTCCAGCAATTCAGATAGGCGCGTCTTGGCTTCGGAGGATTGAATGACGCGCATCGGCGAGTTCCTGAGTTTCGACCGGTTGATCTTAATCTTTCCTTCGGCCTGCTTCAATCGACCTCACCGTTCCTCCAGCAGCTTCTCCGCCTCCTCCTTGGTTTCGGCGCTTAAAATCTTCTGCGCGGCGGCGGAGCTGAAGCCGGCGCGGGCGAAGTTCCCCATGTCCTTGCGGCGCTTTTCCCGCGCGGCCTCGGGATCCTCCGGGACCGTTCCGAAAGGGCCTAATCTGCGCCGTTCGGCGTGACGCAGGGCCGCACGCAGCTCCAGGTCGCCATCGCCTTCCTCCGTCAGCGCGTCGATCCCGGCGGAGACGTTGTCGTCATCGAGGCCGCGGGCCTTTAAATCCTGGGCGATGGCGCGCGGGGCGCGGCCGCGGCGCAGCAGGGTGCGGGCGCGGGTTTCGCCATAGGTCTGGTCGTTGATCAGGCCGGCGGCGGCGATCTTGGCGACGACCTTGTCGATGAGTTCGGCGCCGGCCTCGCGGTCGATCAGTTCCGCCCGAACCGCGCGATCGACGCGGCGGGCCAGCACGCGGCGCAGCATCTCGCGCGAGGCGGAGAAACGTTCGAGATAATGGCCGGCGGATTTCATCAAGCCGGCTTCGGTGGGGATGCGGGGCGGCTTCATGGCGTCATCATGACCAAAACGGGACGGCGAAAGGCGGAAATCTTCAAGCCTTCTCGGCGGCATGGGCTTGCGGGATCCGCCGCAAAGGCGGAAAGTCCGGGCGCATCATGAATTCGTCCTTCCCGCACGCTCCCAATCTCGGCCCTAACTGGGTCGGCTTCCGCACGCTTTACGAAAAGGAAGTGCGGCGGTTCCTCAACGTCTATGTCCAGACCACGCTGGCCCCCTGCGTGACCACGCTGCTGTTTCTCGCGGTGTTCGTGCTGGCGCTTGGGCATGAGAACAAGATCGTGGAAGGCGTCAGCCTCGCCCAGTTCCTGGCGCCGGGCCTGATCATCATGTCGATGGCGCAGAACGCCTTCGCCAACAACTCCTCCTCGATCATCACGCAGAAGATGCAGGGCAATATCGTCGATCTGCTGATGCCGCCCTTGTCGGCGGGCGAGATCGCGGCGGCCTACGCGCTGGTCGGGATCACCCGCGGGCTGGTGGTGGGCACGGCGAGCGGCCTCGCGGTTTGGGCCTTCGTCCCGACCGCGCTGCCGCATCCTTTCTATGCGCTGTTCCACGGGATCGCCGGCTCGCTGATGCTGGGCAGCATCGGGCTGTTGGCGGGGCTGTGGGCGGAGAAGTTCGACCAGCTGGCGACGGTGACGAATTTCATCGTCACCCCCTTCGCCTTTTTGTCCGGCACTTTCTATTCCATTCACCAACTGCCGGAATGGCTCCAGAAACTGGCTCACTTCAATCCGTTCTTCTACATGATCGACGGCTTCCGGTACGGTTTCATCGGCCACGCCGACGGCGCGCTATGGCCGGGCTTGTTGGTGATGTTTGGGGCCAACCTCGCGCTCTGGCTGATCAGCTGGCGCCTTCTCGCCAATGGCTACAAAGTGAAATCATGACCGTCTGGTTCGCTGATCGCGCGCTTTTGCCCACGGGATGGGCCGACAATGTCAGGCTCGAGGCTGACGCTGCGGGCTATCTCACCGTCGCTCAGGCGCAGGGGTCGCCGTCCGGCGCGATCAAGCTGTCCGGGCCGGTTCTGCCGGGCATGACCAACCTGCACAGCCACGCCTTCCAGCGGGCGATGGTCGGGCTGGCGGAGACGCGCGGCCCGTCGGAACGGGAGGATTTCTGGTCCTGGCGCCAAGTGATGTATGGCTTCGTCGAGCGGCTCACCCCGCCCCAGGTCGAAGCGATCGCCGGCTTGCTCTATGCGGACATGTTGGAGGCCGGCTACACGGGGGTCTGCGAGTTTCACTATCTCCATCATCAGCCCGACGGATCCCGTTACCCCGTCCACAGCGAGATGGCCGACCGCATCGCGGCCGCGGCCGGCGCCGCCGGGATCGGGCTGACCTTATTGCCCGTGCTCTACGCCCAGGGCGGCTTCGGCGCGAAGCCGACCACGGAAGGGCAGCGCCGGTTTCGTCATGAGCCGGACGCCTTCGTCGATCTCGTGCTGGCTTTGCGCGCCAAGCATGCCGGATCGCGCCAGATCCGCGTCGGGATCGCCCCCCATTCCCTGCGCGCGATCACCAAAGAAGGGTTTCTGCCGGTCTTGACGGCGCTGCGCGCGGACGATCCGGAGATGCCCGTCCATATCCATGTGGCCGAGCAGATCGGCGAGGTGAACGACTGCGTGAGCTGGTGCGGCCATCGCCCGGTCGAGCATCTCTACGACGCCTATCCCGTGGATCATCGCTGGTGCCTGGTTCATGCGACCCATCTGACCTCCGGCGAGATCGATATGATCGCCAGATCGAGGGCGGTGGTCGGGCTGTGCGCGACGACCGAGGCCAATCTGGGCGACGGGCTGTTTCCGACGCCGGAATTCCTGGCGGCGGGCGGCGCGCTGGGCGTTGGATCCGACAGTCATGTCACGGTGGACCCGGCCGCCGAGCTGCGTTTGGCGGAGTACGGCCAACGGTTGAATCAGCGCAGACGCGGGATACTGGCCTCCGCCGCGCAACCCTCGGTCGGGGCGACGCTCTACGGCGCGGCGCTGGCGGGCGGCGCGCAAGCGGCGGGGCGGCCGGTCGAGGGGCTCGCGCCCGGCCAACGCGCGGATTTCCTGACCCTGGACGAAGACCATCCGTTGATCGGCGGACGGCGTGGTGACGCCGTAACCGACAGCTATGTCTTC
>JBMLRS010000163.1:0-1871 GCA_049240905.1 Elsteraceae bacterium | reverse complement strand
CCGATCGCCTGCACCCCTATCCGGAAGGCGAGAAGCCCTGGTCCGCCGAGCAATTCCTGAGGGCGGTCGAAGCGGAAGATGAAGCGGCGGCCCTGCCCTTGCTGCGCGGCGCGCTGGCGGCGGGGCAAAGCGTCGAGACGCTGTTTCCGGTGTTTCTGGAGGCGGCGCTCGCCCATTACGCCGATTTCGGCCATTCGCTGATCTATGTGGTGAAGACGCGCGAGCTCGCCGCGAGGCTGGGCCCAGGATCCGACTTCGCCCTGCTGGCGCCGTTGGTTCGCAGCCTGATCATGGCCGGTCGCGACGACCTGATTCCCGAGTTCCGTGACTACGCCCTCCGGCTCAAGGAATGGGGAAAGCCCTTAAAGGACGCGCCGCCGATCGATCCGAAGGCGCTGCGCCGGACCACGGCGAAATCCGCCATGGCGCTGGTCGCCTCCTGGAGCGGCGTCCAGGCCTGCGAGACGATCTTCGCGGCCTTGCTGGAGACAGGGGCGTGGCAATTACTCCATGTGAACGAGGCCCATCTGAACGCCATTGACGTGAAGCTCGCGGAGACAGTGGGCTGGCTGGACTTCACCCATACCCTGACCTTCGCCGAAGCCGGCCTGCGCGCGGTTGAGACCCGACCCGACCTCTGGCCGGCCCTGCTGCTTCAGATCGCCTGCTTCGTAGGACGCAACGCCGCCTATTGCGACGCGGAACAGGATACGGCGCGGTTCCGGGTCGACGAGGCGGAGGCCTTCATCGCCGCGCGGACCCAGGCGCTGTTCGATCACGGCCGCGACCGATTCATCCTGTCCGCGCATCTGGTGAAGACGCTGCTGGCGGCGGAGAAACTCACAAAAACCTGCCCCGATCAGGCGCCGATGGTCCTCGCGGCCGTCAATCGCTTCCTCACCGCCGCCATCAAGCGCCGCCACCTGCTGCGCGTCGCCAAGCAGATGCGCGCCTTCGTGGCGGAAGAATGACCCGCTAGCCGCAATCGCGCCGCCGGCGAGATTGCGCCCGCGCTCGCGCCGGTGCTAGCTGGGCCATGACCGCCGCCTTGACGCACAGGAACCGCGCCACCCTGTTGGGGGCAATCGCGCTGCTGAACTGGGCGATGCTGGCCTTGCTGTCGCGGATGGCCAGCGATCTGCCGCCGTTTCAGGTGACGGCGATGGCGTTTTCGGTGACGGCGGGTTTCGGGCTGATCTGGTTGGCGTTCAAGGGGGAAATCGGGCTGCTGAGGCAGTCGGGCTGGGCCTGGGCGCATGGGGTTTTGGGCTTGTTCGGCTATCACGCGCTGTTCTTCACGGCGCTGCGCTACGCCCCGGCGGCGGAAGCGAATCTTCTGAACTACGCTTGGCCGTTTCTGCTGGTGCTGCTCTCCGTGCCGATCCTGGGCTTGAGGTTGGGAGTTAACCATCTTTTGGGTGTGGCGATCGGGCTTGGCGGCTGCGCGCTGCTGCTGGCGGGAGGAACGAATTTCAGCCTGGACGCGGTTTTTGGCTATGGCTGCGCGATCGCCGCCGCCTTCACCTGGGCGCTCTATTCCGTGCTGTCGGGGCGGTTCAAAGCCGTGCCGACGCAGGCCGTGATCGGGTTCTGCGCGGGCGGGGCCGCGCTGGCGGGGATCGCGCATCTGTTGTTCGAGGCGACGGTCGTCCCCTCCCCCACCGCGCTGGTCTGCGTGCTGCTGCTGGGCGCTGGACCGGCGGGTGGGGCGTTTCTGCTGTGGGACATCGGCATGAAGCGGGGCGACCCGCGCCTGCTGGCCGTTCTGGGCTATGGGGTTCCCGTCGCCTCCACCCTCATTCTGGGTCTGGCCGGCCTCGCCTCCCTGACGCTCACCACGTTGATGGCGGCAGGTTTGGTGGCGCTGGGCG
>JBMLRS010000162.1:0-1433 GCA_049240905.1 Elsteraceae bacterium | reverse complement strand
TGGTTTGGGGTCAGCCGGACGCGCCGCCGCTGCAAGCGGACGAACTGTGCCTCCTGCTTCTGATCTCCGCCTTGCAACGAGAGGAGAGCGCCCTCGCCGCCGCCGTTCTAGGCTGGTTGGTGACGCCCGTGGCCAAACAGACCGCCATGGGAGCGGCGGTCGCGCTCGCGCGCGAGCTCGACGCGGCGGAGATGATCTGCCCTTTGCGCGTCGCCACCGCCCGGATCGCCGGCGCGACACCCACCTTGGTCTCGCTCCACTAGGACGTCGAGAGGGTTCCGTAAACCGGCCCCGCGCGACCAAGCGGCGCATCGGCGGCGTCCAAAGCGTGGTTTCGAGGACGCCGCCGCCTGTGTTATTTCAACCGCAACGCCCGTCTTCGCCGACGGACCTCAACACAGGACGCCTGCACAATGAAATTGGACCCCAAGACGCTGACCCATCTGAATCATTGCTTGAAGAACGAGCTGACGGCGATCAACCAATACTTCCTGCATGCCCGGATGATGCGCAGCTGGGGCTTCACTGTTCTCGGCAAGAAGATCTACGAAGAGTCGATCGGCGAGATGAAGCACGCCGATAAACTGATCGAGCGAATCTTGCTGCTGGAGGGCCTGCCCAACCTCCAGGACATGGGCAAGATCAACATCGGCGAAGACGTCCCGGAATGCCTCAGCGCCGACCTCGCCCTGGAGACGGCCGCGCGCGCCGATCTGGTGACCGCCATCACCCACGCCGAGTCCGTGCGGGACTATGTCACCCGCGATCTGCTCACCCATATCCTGGATGACGCGGAGGAGCATATCGACTTTCTCGAGACCGAGCTGGAGCTGATCGAGAAGCTCGGCCTCCAGAACTATCTGCAGTCGCAGGTGAAGAGCGAGAGCTGAAGCGCCTTAACCGCGGGGGCGATCAGTCGTCCCCGCCCTCGCCGCGAGCCCGATCGCTCAACAGCCGTTTCAGCGCTTCGACGCAGCTGCCGCATTGCGGCCGACATCCATGATGGCGAAACAATTCTCCGACGGTGTGAACGCCCTGACGGGCGGCCGCCGCGACCTGACGGTCTGAAATCGCTCGACACACACAGACATACATGGGCTGCGCTCCAAAAGTCTCCGCCCCATCTATATAAGCGGGACGCGCAGCCGACTCAATCAAAATTGCGAATAATTCGCATTATTATGCTCGATGACGGAATTCCTCAGTCCAGCAGCGGTTCCTCGTTCATCTGCGAGGGCTGCTGAGCCAAGGGAACCTCGTCGTCCGGATTGTACCTGGGCGGCCGCAGCTGGCTGACGGACAGCAACCCTGGCAAGACGACCTGCGTCGCCCCGCCTCCGCCGAACGCGATCACCTGGCCGTTGGCGCCGCCCGTGTCGGCGGCGTCGATCTTGATGGTGCGGGCGGCGGCCAGGGGCGCGCCAGTCGTGCCG
>JBMLRS010000161.1:0-8570 GCA_049240905.1 Elsteraceae bacterium | reverse complement strand
AGCCGCGTCTATCCGTACGCCATTACACATTGTAAAATGTGCTGAAGCAGGAGCTGATGTGGATCCCGATCTATGGCTGGTACGCCAAGCGGATCGGCATGATCCCGGTCGACCGCAACGCCGGGGCCAGCGCTTTGAAGAAGTTGATCGCCGACGCGCGCCCGATTCTGGCCGCCGAGCGGTCGATCGTGATTTTCCCGCAGGGCACGCGCACCCCGGTCGGCTCGAAGCAACCCTATCTGCCGGGCGTCTACTCGATCCTGGCCGCCGCGCCCGGCACGCCCGTGGTCCCGGTGGCCCTGAACAGCGGCAAGTTCTGGGGGCGGCGCGCGATCCTGAAGCGCCCAGGCGTGATCACGCTGCAGTTCCTGGACCCCATGCCGCAGGGCCTCGACCGGCGCAGCTTCATGGCTCAATTGGAGAGCAGAATCGAAGCCGCGACGGCCGATCTGGAGAAGCGTGACTAAGAACTAAAACAGAACATTCACTTGACTCCCGTTCGTCGCCGCCCTAGCACTGGACCCCTGATGACCGAGTGCTCCGCCATCGCCAACAGCATCTGGGACATGAAGTACCGGCTGAAAGAGCCGGACGGCGCCCCCATCGACGCGACGATCGACGACACGTTCCGCCGAGTCGCAACCGCGCTGGCGGCGGTGGAGGCGAAGCCCGAACATTGGGCCGAGCTGTTCTACGGCATCCTCGCGAACTACGAGTTCCTGCCCGCCGGCCGGATCCTCGCCGGCGCTGGGGCGGACCGGAAGGTCACGCTGTTCAACTGCTTCGTCATGGGCGCGGTGCCCGACGACATGGGCGGCATCTTCGATCATCTGCGCGAAGCCGCGCTGACCCTGCAGCAGGGCGGCGGCATCGGTTATGACTTCTCCACCTTGCGGCCGCGCGGGGCGCCGGTTGCGGGCGTGGGGGCGGACGCCTCCGGCCCCTTGTCCTTCATGGACGTGTGGGACGCGATGTGCCGCACGATCATGAGCGCCGGCAGCCGCCGCGGCGCGATGATGGCGACGCTGCGGTGCGATCACCCGGACATCGAGGCCTTCATCGACGCCAAGCGCGAGCCTGGTCGGTTGCGCAATTTCAACCTCTCGGTCCTCGTCACCGATCCCTTCATGAAGGCCGTGGCGGACGACGCCGATTGGGATCTGACGTTCGACGGCGTCGTGCGCCGCACGATCCGCGCCCGCGCGCTGTGGGATCGGATCATGACCGCCACATACGCCTACGCCGAGCCCGGCGTGATCTTCATCGATCGGGTCAACGCCCAGAACAATCTGGCCTATTGCGAGACGATCCACGCGACCAACCCCTGCGGCGAGCAGCCGCTGCCGGAGTATGGGGCTTGCTTGCTCGGCTCGGTCAATCTGGCGCGCTTGGTGACCGCCCCCTTCAGCGAAGGGGCCGACGTCGATCTGGATCGGCTGCAGGAAGTGACGCGCGCCGCCGTGCGTCTGATGGACAATGTCGTGGACGCCTCCCGCTTTCCTCTGCCGGCCCAGGAGAAGGAGGCGCGCGATAAGCGCCGCATCGGGCTGGGCGTGACCGGACTGGGCGACGCGCTGATCCTCTGCGGATTGCGCTACGGCTCGCCGGCGGCGGTGGCGCGGGCGGAGACCTGGATGCGGGTGATCCGCGACGCCGCCTACGACGCCTCGATCGATCTGGCGGCGGAGAAGGGCGCCTTCCCACGCTTCGACGCGAAGGCCATGTTGGCGCGGCCGTTCATCCAAGCCCTGCCGGAGGCGCTGCGCACGGGGATCGCGCGCTACGGCCTGCGCAACGCGCTGCTGACCTCGATCGCGCCGACCGGCACGATCAGCCTGTTCGCCGACAATGTGTCGTCCGGCATCGAGCCGGTCTTCGCCTTCACCTACAATCGCACCGTGCTGCAGCCGGACGGCTCGCGCGTCGCTGAGACGGTTTCGGACTACGCTTATCGCCTGTTCCGGGAGCGGTTCGGCGAGGACGCGCCCCTGCCCGAGGCCTTCGTCGACGCCCAGAGCCTGACGCCGGCCGATCATCTGGCGATGCAGGCGGCGGCGCAGCGCTACGTCGACAGCGCGATCTCCAAGACGATCAATTGCCCGGCCGACATCTCGTTCGAGGCGTTCCGCGACATCTACGCCCAGGTCTACGCCTTGGGCTGCAAGGGCTGCACGACCTATCGCCCGAACGACGTGACCGGCGCCGTGCTGGAGGTCGCGCCAGCGAAGCCGGCGCCGGCGCCGCAGGGCCAACCGCCGACGCCGCAAACCCAGCTTCCCGCGATCACGGAGCAGCGGCCGATGGCGCGGCCCGACACGCTGCCGGGCCAGACCTACAAGATCCGCTGGGCCGACAGCGACCACGCGCTCTACATCACCATCAACGATGTGATCGCCGACGGCCGCCGCCGCCCGTTCGAGATCTTCATCAACTCCAAGAACATGGAGCATTACGCCTGGACCGTCGCCCTCACCCGGATGATCAGCGCGGTTTTCCGCCGCGGCGGCGACGTCTCCTTCGTCGCGGAGGAGTTGAAGGCTGTGTTCGACCCGCGCGGCGGGCAATGGTTCGAGGGGCGCTACGTGCCGTCGCTGCTGGCCGCGATCGGCGACGTGATCCTGCGGCATCTGGAGGAGATCGGCTTCATCGCGCCAGGGGTGACGGCGGCGGCGGAGACCGGGCCGGCCCAGCGCACGGGGCGTTCCTGCGCGCGCTGCGGGCAGAACACGCTGGTGGCGCAGGAGGGCTGCCTCACCTGCCTGTCCTGCGGCTATTCGAAATGTTCGTGAAGTAAGCTACCGCTTGCCGCCGGTCACCAGCGCAACGCCGATCGCGGCCAACACGATGCCGGCGGCGGAGACCTGAGTCAGGCGCTCGTCGAACAGCACCCAGGCCATGACCGCGGTGGTCGGCGGCACCAGATACATCAGCGAGGAGACGCGCGAGGCCTCGCCCTTGCGGATCAAGCCATAGAACAGGTTGATCGCCACGTAGGACATCAGCACCGTCGCCCAGAAATAGACGGCGGCCAGCTCCCAACTGGGAACCACCCAGGGCGTCCCGAAGATCACGAAGGGCGTGAGGGCGAGGGCGGAGGCGGCGTACTGCACGGCGTTGCCCACCCGAATGTCGGTCGCGCCGGCCCAGCGCTTCTGCAGCAAGGTGCCGCCGGTCACGCCGGCCAATCCCAACACCGCGAGGCTGATCGCGATCCAGTCGCCGCCGGGCGTGCCGACCTTGACCGACAGAACCATGATCGCGCCGGCCAGACCCAGCGCCATGCCGATCCATTGGCGATAGGTCATGCGCTCGCCCAGCAGCGGCCCCGCCAGCAGGCCGGTCAGGATCGGCTGCAGCGAGACGATCATCGCCGTCACGCCCGAGGACATGCCATGGGCGATCGCAGCCCAGACCCCGCCGAGATAGACGCCATGCATCAGGATTCCGATGATCGCCGTGTTGCGCAGCTCCCTGGGGTCGCGCGGCCAGGGCACCCCTTTCGCCACGGCGAGTCCGCCCAGCAGAAGGGCCGCGCCGGCGAAGCGCGCGACCAGGAACAGCATCGGATCGACGTAGGGCACGCCATACTTGGCGATGATGAAGCCGCTGCTCCACAGGAAGATGAAAAGCGCGGGCGCGCCGAGGGCGATCATGGCCGCCCTAGGTTTGGCCGGGGAAGCGGGCGAGCACCGGCGCGAACAGCGAGAAGACGTCGCGATAGAGGTTACGTTTGAACGGCACGATCAGTTCCGGCACGCGGGTCGCCTCCTCCCAGCGCCAGGTGCTGAATTCGGGATGGGCGGTGGCGATGTCGATGTCGGAGTCCTCGCCGTCGAAGCGCAGCGCGAACCATTTCTGGCGCTGCCCGCGATAGCGCCCGCGCCATAGCTTCTTGCGCAGGCTCTCCGGCAGATCATAGCGCATCCATTCCGGGCTCTCGGCCAAGATGGTCGCCTTGTCGGTGCCGATCTCCTCGCGCAGTTCGCGCAAGGCGGTCGCGGCCGGCTCCTCGCCGGGGTCGATGCCGCCCTGCGGCATCTGCCAAGCCTCATCCGACGAATCGAGACGCTGCGCGATGAAGATCCGCCCGGAAGCTGGGGTGATCAACATCATGCCCACGCCCGGTCGGTAGTGGCGGTCGTCCGAACGGCTCACGGCGGATGCCTTTACAGGTCTGGCTGGCGCCCGACGATCGCGGTGATGGGAGCGAGGACCAAGCCCTTCCTGGCCAAGGTCGGCAGCCAGTCGACGAGGCGGTCCACAGTCACCAGATGGGGCGAGGCGAACAGCACGGTCTGCCCGCTCGCCCTCGCCTGCCGCTCAGCCTGGGCGATCTGCGCGTCGATCTGGGCGCGGTTGCCGTCGGCGTCGATCGTGCGGTCGTTGATCGCGCGTGGGATGGCCAGGTCGCGGCCGACCCGCATTGAGACCGACTCGGGCGAGGCGGCCGCGTCGACGAACATCAGCCCGCGCTTCTTCACCTGCTCCAGAACCGGCAACATGGTGGCGCTGCGCGTGGTGAAACGCGACCCGAATTCGCCCACAAGGCCGACATAGCCCTGCGTCCGGCTCATCACCCACTCCATCCGTCCCAGATTCTCGCGCTCGGACAAGGTGGAGAGCAGAGTGTAGGGGCCGGGGTCATGCTGCGGGTAGTTCATCGGCTCCAGCGGCAGCGACATCAGGATCTCATGCCCGTCCTTGCGCGCCATCTCCGTCAGCTTGGCGATCTCGGCGTAGGGCGAGAAGGCGAAGGTCACGTCGCCCGGCAGCCGGTCGATCGCGGCTTCGCTGGCTGTGGCGTTCAGGCCCATTCCAGTGATCACCACCGCAATGCGCGGCCGGTTGAGGGGATCATTGAACGGCCGGGCGTAGTAGCGCCAGGGCTGGCGGCCATCCGGGGCGATGGTCGGCAGCGCGCCAGCGGCCGAGGTCTCCAGCAGCATCGCGTCGATCGGGGTCGATTTCGCCGGAGGCTCCGCGGCGGGCGCCGGGGCGGGGGTGGGCCCCTTCGCGCCGGGCAGGATCTCGCCCAATCCGAACGGGGTGGTTTGCCTCGGCCGCGCCGCCGCGACCGGCTCGCTGGCGACCGTCATGGTCTCGCCCACTTCGGGCAGGGCCATTTCGATCCGCGACTGCTCCAGACTGCGGCGCGACAGCGTGTCCTCCGCGTTCAAAAACAGCCAGGCGAACACGCCGGCGTACAGACCGATCAACATCAGCCAGACCGCGATCAGCGCGCTGACGCTCGACCCATGTCCCTCTGAGGTTGGCCGCTGCGTCGGTCTACCTTCGGCGCTCATCACCATGGCCATGCCTATCCTTCAGCCCCAGGGCCCTTCACCCCAGCCGTCGGCTCAATTGGTCGAGCGGCCGGAGTAAAGCGCAATTCCACGAAGCATATCGAGAGCGCGCGCCAACTGGTAGTCCTGCGCCGAAGGCGAAGCGGCCGTCGGCGGGGCCGATCCCTCGCCGGACGGCGCGGGCGCTGCGGCCGGCGGCGAGGCGGGGGCGGCCGCGGGCGGGCTCGCGGCTGGGCGATCCTGCGGGTTGGAGATCGCGCCGCGCAGGTCCGACTCGCGACGGCGCTGGCCTTCGTCGACCAGCTCCAGCCGGGCCGCCGGCACGTCGATGTCCGGCTCGATGCCCTTCTGCTGGATCGATTTGCCCGACGGGGTGAAGTAGCGGGCGGTGGTCATCCGCATCGCGCCATGGCCCTGCAGCGGCATGATCGTCTGCACCGAGCCCTTCCCGAAGGTCTTGGTGCCCATCAGCACCGCGCGGCGATGATCCTGCAGCGCGCCGGCGACGATCTCGGACGCCGAGGCGGACCCGCCGTTGATCAGCACCACGACCGGCAGCCCGCCGGTCAGATCGCCGGTCTTGGCGTTGAAGCGCTGGGTCTCCTCCGGGCGACGGCCGCGGGTGGAGACGATCTCACCCTTGTCGAGGAAGGCGTCCGACACGGCGATCGCCTGATCCAGCAATCCGCCCGGATTGTTGCGCAGATCCAGCACGAAGCCCTTGGCGTTGGCGTCCTTGCCTTTCTGAATCGCCTTCTTCAGGCCGCTGTCAGTCTGTTCGTTGAAGGTGCTGATCCGGATATAGCCGATGTCGCCTTCCATGCGGGAGCGCACCGACTCGATCTTGATCACCGCCCGGGTGAGGGTGACGTCGAAGCCGCCGTCCCGGCCTTCGCGGCGCAAGGTCAGCTTGATGTCGGAATTCACCGGGCCGCGCATCTTCTCCACCGCCTCGTTCAGGGTCAGGCCCAGAACGGCCTCCCCGTTGAGGTGGGTGATCAGGTCGCCGGGCTTCACGCCGGCGCGCGCCGCAGGGGTGTCGTCGATCGGAGAGACGACCTTCACCAGACCGTTCTCCATCGTGACCTCGATGCCGAGGCCGCCGAACTCGCCGCGCGTCTGCACCTGCATGTCGCGGAAGCTCTTGGTGTTCAGATATCCCGAATGCGGATCCAGCGAGGTCAGCATGCCGTTGATGGCCGCTTCGATCAGCGTCTCGTCGGTCACGGGCTCGACATAGTCGGCGCGCACGCGCTCGAACACGTCGCTGAACAGATTCAGTTGTCGGTAGGTCTCCGACGGCTTGCCCTGGGCGATGCCCAGGTTGGGCGCGAGCACGGCCCCCATGATCGCGCCGGTGGCGAGCAGCGCGATAGAAGCCGCAAACGTCTTAGTTCTCGATGCCATAGTGACCTACCTCGTGCGTTCTGCGGACAGCCAGCCTGCTGGGTTGGTCGGCTGACCGTTGCGCCGCAACTCGAAATACAGTGTTGAGCCTTGACCACGACCGCCTTCATCGGCGGCTCGCCCCGCTTGTCCCGATCCCGTCAGTCCGACCGGCTCCCCCGCGCGCACGGTAGAGCCGACCTCGCTGTCGATCCGACCCAACCCCGACAGTAGACTATGATATCCGCCTGCATGCTCGATTATCAATATCTGCCCGTAGCCGCGGAACGGTCCGGCGAAAAGAACCCGTCCCGCATCCGGCGCCACGACTACGGCCAAAGCGCGGCATTGGATCGTCATGCCTCTGGCGGGGCCGCCGGACTCGGTGTTTTGCCCGAAGTTTGACACGAGTTTTCCCGTGACCGGGAGGGTGCGCAGGCCGCGCGCGCCTGCGTCCGGTCTAATCGCGACCTCGACTTCGGGCGTCGGCGCGGCTTGAGGCGGGCGGCTTGGCCGCAGGGAGGCCTCGCGACGCTCCTCCTCCTGGCGGCGTCTCTCCTCCTCCGCCTTCCGGCGATTCTCCTCCTGCCGCCGCTGCTCGGCGAGGGTCTCCAGCAGGTCCCGGATGTCGCGCGCGGAGGCCGAGAGCCTTTCGACTCGGGCCTCCGCCTGGCCGCTCTCGCGCGCAAGCTGCCGCTCCAGCGTTTGCTTGCGTTCGATCAGCTTGTCCAACTCGCGCCGTTCGGCGGTGAGCTTGCTGGCGGCCGCCCGGACGCGTTCGCGCTGCTGGCGCACCTCGCGCTCCACTCGGTTCAACTCCAGCAACTCGCCGCGCAATTGCCGCGCCTGACGGTCAAGATGCGGCAGCGCCGTGCCCAGCAGCATCGCCGCGCGCGCCGTCTCGATCGGACCTTGGGGGCCGAGCCCCAGCAGGCTGACGGTTTCCGTGGGGCCAGGCTGGGCGCCGAGGCGTTGCAGCGCGGCGGCCAGGGCGCCGGTCTCCTTCTGCTTTTCCGCCAGCGCCGCGCGCTTGGCTCTGGCGTCCGCCGTCAGCCGCTCCGCGACGTCCTCCAGCGAGGAGAGCGCCGCTTCGTTCTCGCGCGCGCTGCGTCCGGCGATCACCAGTTGCGCCTGGATCTCCTCACGCTCCTTGGTCTGCTGGGCGATCCGGGCCTCCAACTCCTGGCGGGCCTGGCGCTGGGCGGCGAGATCGGACTCCACCTTCTTCAGATCGTCGCGGCGCTTCTGTTCCTCCTGCCTCAGGCGGTCGGCGGCGGTCGGCGCGTTCTGGGCGAACGCCTGCGACGCTGGCGCTCCTCCCAGCAGGCAAAGCGCAAGAAGGAGGCGCAGCCCGCTCAGTCAGCGGCCTCCACCTGGGCGCGGCTCTTCAGAAGGCTGCGGCCGGTCATGGCGACGGGCTGGGGCAGTCCCATCAACGCCAGCAAGGTCGGCGCGACGTCCGCCAGCACGCCGTCCTGCAGGGAGACCGGCTCGGCTTCCGCCCCCACCAGAATGACCGGGACGCGGTTCAAGGTGTGCTGGGTGTGCGCCTCGCCGCTGTCAGGATCGCGCATCTCCTCGGCGTTGCCATGGTCGGCGGTCACCAGCATGCGCCCGCCGGCGGCGCGCACGGCGGCCTCCAGGCGGCCGAGGCAGGAATCGACCGCTTCCACCGCCTTGATCGCGGCGTCCAGAATCCCAGTGTGGCCGACCATGTCGGTGTTGGCGAAATTCACCACGATCAGATCGAACTTGCCGGACTCGATCGACTCGACCAGCCGATCGGTGACTTCCGGGGCGGACATTTCCGGCTGCAGATCATAGGTCCGCACCGCCGGGGACGGGACCAGGACGCGCTCCTCCCCCTCGAACACTTTCTCC
>JBMLRS010000160.1:0-2299 GCA_049240905.1 Elsteraceae bacterium | reverse complement strand
TCGGCTTCGCCGCCTGCGACATCGCCGCCGGCGAACATGTTCATGTGCACAACATGGAGATGGGCAATTTCGAGCGCGACTACGCCTTCTGCGCGGAGATGAAGCCGACCGACTATGTGGCCGAGCCCGCCACCTTCCAGGGCTATGTCCGCCCGGACGGCCGAGTGGCGACGCGCAACTTCATCGGCATCCTACCCAGCGTGAACTGCTCCGCCACCACCGCGCGCTACATCGCCCAGCAGTTCCACGGCGCCGCTCTGGCCGAATTCCCCAACGTCGACGGGGTGGTGGCGCTGACCCACGGCACGGGCTGCGGCATGGCCAGCGAAGGATTGGGCATGGACGTGCTGCGCCGGACGGTCGCGGGCTATGCGCGCCATCCGAATTTCGCGGGCGTGCTGCTGCTGGGCCTTGGCTGCGAATCCAACCAGATCAACCGGCTGATGGAGGCGGAGCAGCTGAACGCCGGCGCCATGCTGCATCACATGACCATCCAAGAGACCGGCGGCACCGCCAAGACCGTGCGCGAGGGCGTGGCCCGGGTGCGCGAGATGCTGGCCGAAGCCAACAAGCTGAGCCGCAGCACGGTCAGCGCCAAGCATATCACCCTGGCCCTGCAATGCGGCGGCTCCGACGGCTATTCCGGCATCACCGCGAACCCGGCGCTGGGCGCGGCGGTGGATCTGATCGTGCGCCATGGCGGCGCCGCCGTGCTGTCCGAAACCCCGGAAATCTATGGCGCGGAGCATCTGCTGACCCGCCGCGCGGTCAGCCGCGAAGTGGGCGAGAAGCTGATCGCCCGCATCCGCTGGTGGGAGGAATACACCGCCAAGAACGACGGCGAGATGAACAATAATCCCTCCCCCGGCAACAAGGCCGGCGGGCTGACCACCATTCTTGAGAAGTCGCTCGGCGCGGTCGCCAAGGGCGGCACGACCAATCTGGTGGACGTGTATGAGTACGCCGAGGAGATCAAGGCTAGAGGCTTCGTCTATATGGACACGCCCGGCTATGACCCGGTCTCCGCCACCGGCCAGGTGGCCGGCGGGGCGAACGTGGTGTGCTTCACGACGGGACGCGGCTCGGTGTTCGGCTGCAAGCCGGCCCCCAGCCTGAAGCTCGCCACCAACACCAGCCTCTATCGCCGCATGACCGACGACATGGACATCAATTGCGGCGGCATCGCCGACGGCGAGAAGACCATTCAGCAGGTCGGCCAGGAGATCTTCGAACTGGTTTTGGCCACCGCGTCCGGCCAGAAAACCAAGAGCGAAGAATTGGGCTTCGGCGACGACGAGTTCATCCCCTGGCAGCTTGGGGCGACGATGTAGGGTTGTTGACATCGGCGGCGGTCGGCGGCAGCATCAAGTCATGAACGCCTCGACCCCGCCGATAAACCTTCGTTGGTGGCCGCTCTGACAGAGCGGCTGGGTCGATAAGTTTTTACGATCATCAGGGCCGCTCGGGAGACCGCGCGGCCTGATTTGTTTCTGCCCCTCGCGATCTCCTCCGGCCCTTCAAGGAGAAAGCGATGCAGACGAGCTTCACCACCAAAGGCGGGATTTCGGTCACCCGGACCCGCACGGCGATCGACCCGAAAACGGAGACGGGCGAGCTGATCCAGGCGCTGGATGAAGCGCGCGGTCTGCTTTTGTCCTCCGGCACGGATTATCCCGGCCGCTACTCCCGTTTTGACATCGGCTTCGTGAACCCGCCGCTGGCGCTGACCGGCAAGGGGCGGGAGTTCACGGTCAGCGCGCTGAACGCGCGCGGCCGCGTTTTGATGCCGGCGGTGATCCGTGCGCTCTCCGGCAATCCAGCCCTGATCATCGCGCGCGCCAGCGAGACGGCGATCGCGGGCGCCGCCCCGCCCGGCGGCGCGGATCTCGACGAAGAGGACCGGTCGCGCCAGCCGAGCCTGATCACGGTGCTGCGCGCGCTTCTGGACCTGTTCGGCGCCGAGGACCGGCATCTGGGCTTCTACGGCGCCTTCGGCTACGACCTCGCCTTCCAATTCGAGACGATCAAGCCGCGCATGACCCGCGAGCTGGATCAGCGCGATCTGGTGCTGTACTTGGCCGATGACCTGCTGGTGGTGGACACGGGCACCTGCCTGCTCCGTTGCAATGCCCTGCAGCTGCCGGGGGGCGTGGCCATGGAAAGCCAGACCCTCTGGGGATCGATCGGCTGGGCCACCCCGGCCGCCCTCGGCTGTGCCCTGGCGGACCCCGGCCGGCGGGTGGTGCTGGTCACCGGCGACGGCGCCCACCAGCTCACGGTTCAGGAGCTGGGGGTGATG
>JBMLRS010000159.1:0-4636 GCA_049240905.1 Elsteraceae bacterium | reverse complement strand
GGATGCGGTCGGCGCCGCAGTTGGCGTGGGCGCCGGAGCGGACGAGGTCCCGGTTGAGCTGGCGGGCGGCTGAGCGGCCGGCGCCCCCGAAGAGGGAGGCGGGACGGACACGGTCGGGGCGGTCGGCGGCGGCGGGGCGCTGCTCGACCCCTGGGGCGATGGCGTCGATGCGGGCGTGGCAGGCGTGGTCGCAAGACCTTGCGCGTTGGGAGTCGGGGTGGCGGTGGCTGCTGAGCCGGGCGCCGTCGCCGTCTGAGGCGCCGCGCTCAAAGGCGGCGCAGCTTGGAGGGGGGCGGCCTGGGTTGGCGCGGGCGCGGAGGGCGAGCCTAGGGCTGGCGCATTGGCCGAAGGCGGCGGGGCGTTGGGGCCGGCCAGCGAAGGCGCAGGGGGCGAAAGACCCTGCGGCGCGCCAGCGTTCGCCACTGGGGGTGGCGCCGAGCCGTTAGGCGTGGGCGTGTCGCCGGGACGGATCACGGTGGCTTGGACGACGGCGCCCGGTCGGGCGGGCTGTGCGCCGCTCTGCAGGCTTGGCAGGAGGTCGGCCACGGTCGTCGCGCCGGGCTGCGGCGGACGATCCGCCTGGATCAGGACCTGACCGCCATTGCCGGATCCGGGCTGCAGGGTCAGGGTGACGGCCTGTCCCACCTTCAAGCCGGCGAGCGAGACGGCGAGGCTGAGCTGGCCTTGCGCGGTCTGAACAACGAGGGCGCCGGGATTGTTGGAGACGACGGCGCCTTGAAGGATCGCGCCCAACGGCGCCGACCGCAAAAGCGACGGGGCGTCGGTCAAGGGGAGGATCGCCGAGACCGCCGCCGGGCCGGCGCTGCTGGAAGGCGGAGGAGGCGGCGGGACGACGATCATCTTCTTGATCCCCCATCAGGCAGACGGGCGGCGATTGCGTCAATGTCCAACGCCGCCTCGCAAGATGGGTATCTTAGCAGGATCGGCGATTGCGCGCGGATGCTTTCGCTCACATGCCGATCACGGCGCACCACGCCAGCGAGCGGAGGCGTGTATTTCAGAAAGGTCTCGCAAGCCTTGGCCAGAGTGGCGTAGGTCCGCTCTCCCTCCTGCTGGGTGCGCGCTTGATTGATCACCAGTCGGATGTCGGTGTTCGGATCGTCCGCCATCGCAATCTTCACGAACGCGTAAGCGTCGGTCATCGAGGTCGGCTCCGCGGTCGCCACCACCAGCCGCACTCCGGCGTTGAAGGCCAACTGGCGCACCATCCGGTCCACCCCCGCCCCGAGATCCATGACGACATAGTCATAGCGCGCCGCAAGCTCCGAGAGATCGGCGCTCAGCACGGAGAGCCGGCTGGGCGCGAGGGCGGCGAGGGTTCCCGTGCCGGATCGCCCGGCGATCACGTCGAAGCCTCCGGGTTGAAACGGCGTGATCGACTGGGTGAGGGTGATCCGGCCGGCCATCACCCCGCCGAGATCGCGGGTGGGCACCAGACCCAATTGAATATCCGCGTTGGCGAGCCCGAGATCGCCGTCGAACAGCAGGGTCTTTCGCCGGCGACGGGCGAGCGCGTGCGCGAGCGTGATCGATATGAAGGTCTTGCCGACGCCGCCTTTGCCGGAGGCGACGGCGATGATGTTGCGCGCCTTCGTCACCGCCGGCGCCACGGGCGGGGTCGAGGCGGGCTGCGTTGAGGCGGGAGGCGTTGGGGCGGAGAATGCGCTGCTCATCGCCGGTCAATCTCCTGTCGCGCCACGACGCTCATGGTCGCGGAAAGTTCGGGAAGCAGCAGTTTCGCCAACGACACCGGATTGATCGGGTCGAGCCCGTCGGCGACGTTGGGCGTGACGCTCTGATTGCAGAACCGCAGTCCGGCGACATCGGCCGCCACCAGCACGCTGCCCAGGCGGCGCGCCGCGTCGAGCCGCGTCACCAGCAGCCGGCGCGCGCCGATCCCCGCGAAAGCCCGCGCGGTCGCGGCGGCCTCCTCGCAGTCGATCCCGGCTGAGAGCACCAGCACGATGTCCAGCGGCAGGCGGTCGATCAAGCGGGAAAGATCATCGAGATCCTGGCGGTTGAAGGGGTTGGCGCCGCCGGTGTCGATCAGGGTGAGGGCGCCGGGATTGGCCGCCATGCCGGCCGCCACGCTGTCGCGCAAGGTGCCGGCGTCCAGCGCCGTCATCAGGTCCAGATCCAGAATGCGCGTGAAGGCCTGCAATTGATCCACGCCGCCAGCGCGCAGGGTGTCCGTGGTGATGATGTTTACCGGCTGATTGGACAACACAGCGCGCGCGGCGAGCTTCGCCGTTGTGATGGTCTTTCCGGAGCCGGGCGGGCCGACCAGCAGGATCGGCCGGATCGCGTCCTTTTCGGGCAGGGCGTCGAACAGGAAGAGGGTGTCGAGCGCGGCCGCCATGGTCATGACCGGCGCGTCGACCGCCATCGCCGTGGCGGCGCGCACCAGGCGTTCCGCCAGGGGCGTGGCGGCGACCAGGAGCCGTTCGGTCAGCGCGGCCGGCGCGCCGTGACGGTCCAGCGCGTCGGCGATCGCCTCCAGCGCGTCGAGCGGTTGATCAACCGGCGGCGGCGGCGCGTGATCTTCCTCTGACTCGTCGATGGCGGCGGTCACCCGCACGCCCTTGCCGCCCTCGCCACGCTGGCTGCCGATGATGATGGCGGCGTCTCCAAGCGCGACGCGCACCATCTCTATCGCCTCGGGCATCGACTCCGCATGGAAGGTTTTCATGCGCACGGGAGGATGCTCCGCCGCGCGCTAAATTTGTCCCAAAGTCTTGATCTTGGCTTTGGGATGAATTTCGCCCTGGCTCATGACGACGGTCAGCGGGCGGAAACGCTCGATGATCGACCGGACATAAGGCCGGATGCCGGGGCTTGTGAGCAGCACGGGAGATTCGCCCATCACCGTGAACCGTTCGTAGGTCTGGCGCGTCGCGGTGATGAATTTCTGCAACTGGCTGGGCGGCATCGACAATTGCTTGTCGTCGCCCGTGCCCACCACGGATTCGGCGAAGGCCTGCTCCCATTCCGGCGAAAGGGTGAGCAGCGGGATGTAGCCGGCCTCGCTGGTGTTGGATTCCGAGATCTGGCGCGCCAAGCGGCTGCGCACATGCTCGGTGATCGCGCCAATGTTGCGGGTGTAGGCGCAAGCCTCCGACACGCCTTCCAGAATGCTGGCCAGATCGCGGATCGAGACGCGCTCGCTGAGCAGATTCTGCAATACGCGCTGCATGCCGCCCAGCGAGATCTGCGACGGGATCACGTCGCCGACCAGCTTCTGATGATCCTTGTCCAGTTCGTTCAGCAGTTTCTGCGTCTCGGCGTAGGACAGCAGGTCCGGCATGTTGTCCTTCACCACCTCGGTCAGGTGGGTGGTGATGACGGTGGGCGGATCGACCACGGTGTAGCCGCGGAACAGCGCTTCCTCGCGATTGGCGTCCGCGATCCACATGGCGGGCAGGCCGAAGGTCGGCTCCGTGGTCATTTCGCCGGGCAGGGAGATGGTCTCGCCGCGCGGATCCATGATCAACAGCATGTTCGGGCGCAGGTCGCCGCGCCCGGCCTCGATCTCCTTCACCCGTACGACGTAGGTGTTGGCCGGCAGTTGGAGGTTATCCTGAATGCGCACGGCCGGCATGATGAAGCCAAGCTCGCTGGCCAATTGGCGGCGCAGCGCCTTGATCTGATCGGTCAGCCGCTGGCCTTTCGGACTGTTGATCAGCGCCAGCAGGCCGTAGCCAAGCTCAAGCCGAATGAGATCGATCTGAAGGGCGGTCGAGATCGGTTCGTCCGCGACAGGCGCGTTGGGGTCAGTCGGGGATCCGGGGGCGCCTGGCGCGCCGGGCGCGCCGCCCGCTTCCGCCAGCGCTTCGTTCTGCGACTTGTTCGACAGATAGGCGACGCCACCCAGAATGCCGCCCAGCAGGAAGAAGGGCAGCATCGGCACGCCAGGGAACAGCCCCATGAAGATCATCAGCGCCGCCGCCATGGCCATGGCGCCGGGATAGCCGCTCATCTGCTTGAACAGGGCTTTGTCGGTCGAACCGGCGGTGCCGGATTTCGTGATCAACAGACCAGCCGCGGTCGAGACGATCAGCGCGGGGATCTGGGTGACCAGACCGTCGCCGACGGTCAGGAAGGTATAGGTGCGGGTCGCTTCGCCGATCGACACGCCATGCTGCAAGGTCCCGATCAGGATGCCGCCGACGATGTTGATGAAGGTGATGATCACGCCGGCGATGGCGTCGCCGCGGACGAATTTGGCCGCGCCGTCCATCGACCCGAAGAACTGGCTCTCGTCCTCAAGCGTCTTGCGGCGAGCGCGGGCCTGATCCTCGGTGATCATGCCCGAAGACAGGTCGGCGTCGATCGCCATCTGCTTGCCGGGCATGGCGTCCAAGTGGAAGCGCGCGGACACTTCCGCGATGCGCGTCGCGCCCTTGGTGATGACGACGAAGTTCACGATCACCAGGATGATGAAAACCACCAAGCCGATGATGAAGTTGCCCTGCATCAGCAGCGAGCCGAACGCTTGAATCACGTGGCCGGCGGCGGCTGGCCCCTCATGCCCATGCGCCAGAATCAAGCGCGTCGTCGCCAAGTTCAGCGACAATCGCAGCATCGTGACGATCAGCAGGAGGGTGGGGAAGGAGTT
>JBMLRS010000158.1:0-1484 GCA_049240905.1 Elsteraceae bacterium | reverse complement strand
TTGTTCGCCCGCCACGCGGCCCTTTTCGCACAAGACCACCTTGACCCCGGCCTCCAGGCCGGAGGCGATCACGGTCTGGTTTTCGTCCTGCAGGCCCAACTCCACCAGACGCATCATCGCCTTGTCGCCCTCGCCGACGACATAAACGAAGGTTCCGCGCGGGCCGCGCTGGATCGCCGCCGTCGGCACGACCACGACCTGCTTCAACGTTTCGGCCAGCAGCCGGACATTGACGAAGGCGCCGGGCCAAAGCAGCAGCTTCTCGTTCGGAAATTCGGTCTTCAGACGCACGGTGCCGGTGGTCTGGTCGATCTGATTGTCGATCACCGCCAGCTTGCCGCTGTCCAGCACGGTGCGGCCGTTGGCGGCCAGCGCGTCCACTTTCAGCGCCCCTTGCGCGCTGGCGGCGGCGACCCGCGCCAATTGCTGCTGCGGCAGGTTGAAGGTGACGGCGATCGGTCGGATCTGCGAGATGGTCACGATGCCGGCGTCCGAGCCGTTCGCGCGCACCAGATTGCCCTCGTCGACGTTGCGCAGGCCCGTGCGGCCGTCGATCGGCGCGGTGATGTTGGTGTAGCCCAGCGTCGCGCGCGCGCTGTCGATCGCGGCCTGGTCCGATTTCGTCAAGGCCTCCAGCTGGGCGACCTGGGCGCGTTGTGTGTCGGCCTGCTGTTTGGTCGCGAAATTGGTCTCGGACAGACGGATCGTGCGTTCCAGGTCGCGCCGGGCGTTGGCCAGATTGGCCTCGTTCTGCGCCTTGCGCGCCAGCGCGCCGTCGAGCTGGGCCTGGTAGAGCGTGGGGTCGATCTTGGCGAGCGGGTCGCCCTTTTTCACGTCCTGGCCTTCCTGGAACAGGATCTTGGTCAGGATCCCATCGACCTGGGGCCGCACCGTGACAGTGTTCAGCGGACGGGCTGTGCCGACGCCCTCGATGTAGACAGGCACGTCCGCCAGCCGGGCGGTCGAGACGATCACCGGCGTCGGGGCGGAGCCTCTGCGCGCGGATTGCTGGGTTGGCGGCGGCGCGAAATAAAGCTGGACCACCGGCGACAACAAATACAGCGCGCCTCCCAACAAGGCGGCGGCGACGACCCAGCGCAATACTCTCTTCATCCGTTCCTGCTCCGCGCCTCGCGCCAGCCGCTTCAAGCGCCGGCCGTCATGACGCCGCCAAACCAAGGCGGAAAGACGGCGTCAATAAAACCAACCAGCGCTAGGCTTGGTTCAGCTCCATCGTCAGCTGAATCAGGAGGTCGAGGGCTATGTCGACCACGACCACCCCCACCGCCGCGCCGCCGGTCACTTCCAATCCTACACGCGCGATGTACCATTTGTAGGCGAGGACGCAGAAAAAAGCCGTCAGCCGCAGCAGGCTGCCGACGTCGTCGGGCAGCAACCCGGACACGCTCAGCAGCGTCATCCCGCAGAGCAGAAAGTTCTGCGGCACGGCGGCCCACAGATAGGGAACCATGAAATCGAAATAG
>JBMLRS010000157.1:0-6487 GCA_049240905.1 Elsteraceae bacterium | reverse complement strand
GTCCGATCTCCGCCGATTTCCGCGCGACCCCCAGCAGCCCCAGCGCCAGCCAGAGCGTCAGGCCATAGATGATCAGCGCGAGCGACAGATGGGTGGCGAGGCGATAGGGGCTGACCGAGGGCTCGTCGCGCAGCCCGCTCGCCACCATCCACCAGCCGACAAAGCCCTGCAGCCCGCCCAGGCAGAGCAATCCCAACAGCGGCAGTCGCAGGCGCGGCGCGATCTTGCCGGTGATGAGAAACCAGACCAGCGGAACCGCGAAGATCACCCCGATCATCCGGCCCCAGACGCGGTGAATATACTCCCACCAGAAGATGCCTTTGAACTCGTCCAGGCTCATCCCGGCGTTCACCGCCACATATTGCGGCGTCGCCTTGTAGAGGTCGAACAGCCGGATCCAATCCTCCTGCGACAGCGGCGGCAGAACGCCGGAGATCGGCTCCCAGCGCACGATCGACAGGCCGCTTTCGGTCAGCCGCGTGATCCCGCCGATCACCACCATCATCGCGATGGCGGCGCAGCAGATCAAAAGCCAGATTCCGATCTGGCGGTCATTGCGGCGGGGCGCGCGGTCGGACAACGGCGCGGCGTCATAGGCGAGGGTCATGGTCTTCGTTCGCTGTGTGGCTGCGCAGGGATATAGGCCGGCTTCCCAACCCCCGCCAGCGGCGAAACCGCGCGTTACTTATGCGAACGATGCGCGGCTTGAATGGCTTCCCAGACCCTGAGCGGCGTCGCCGGCATGTCCAGATGCGCCACGCCCAGCGGGGCCAGCGCGTCCATGATCGCGTTCATCAGGGCCGGCGGCGCGCCGGCCGCTCCCGCCTCGCCGCAGCCTTTGACGCCCAGCGGATTGAAGGGGGAGGGCGTCTCCACCGTCTCCAATTCCATGAACGGCACGTCGTCCGCGCGCGGCAGGCAGTAATCCATCAGCGAGCCGCTCAGCAGCTGGCCGGATTCTGGGTCATAGACCACATGCTCCAGCATCGCCTGACCCAGCCCCTGCACCACGCCGCCATGCAACTGGCCCTCCAGCAGCAGCGGGTTCAGCACCCGGCCGAAATCATGGACCATGTGATAGCCCTCGATCGCGACCATGCCGGTCTCCGGATCGATCTCCACTTCCGCGACATGGCAGCCGTTCGGGAAGGTCGGGGTCTGCGGCGCGAACAGGCCATTGCCGGTCAACACCCGATCGCCCAGCCGCGCGGCCACCTTGGCCAGCGGCGCTTTCACATCGGTGCCGGCCACCTTGAAGGAGCCCTCCTCGAAGATCAGATCGGCCTCGGCGACCTCCAACTCGTCGGCGGCCAGCGCGGTCACTTGTTTGATGAGGTCGCTGGAGGCGCGGTCCAGCGCCGCGCCGCCGATCGGCAGCGAGGCCGAGCCGCCGGTGCCGTGACCGCTTTCGATCAGGTCGGTGTCGCCCTGGATCAGGGTGACGTCGTCGATTGAGATGCCCAGCCGCTCCGCCACCATCTGGGCGTAGATGGTTTCATGCCCCTGGCCGTTCGACATGGTGCCGATGCGCACGGTCGCCCGCGCCTGCGAATCGAGATCGAGCCAGGCCTTCTCGGTCCAGCCGCCGCCCACGCGCTCGCAATAATGGGCGAGACCCAGCCCGCGCAGCTTGCCCGCCGCCTGGGATTTCGCCTTGCGCGCCGAGAAGCCCTCGGCGTCCGCCTTGGCCAGCGCGCCATCCAGCGTCTTGGCGAAATCCCCGCTGTCGTAAACAAGACCCAGCGGCGTCGGGAACGGCAATTCGGCCGGGGTCAGAATGTTGCGGCGGCGGAAAGCCAGGGAGCCGAGGCCGCTCTCGCGCGCGGCCGCTTCGATCAGCCGCTCCAGCAGATGGATCGCCTCCGGCCGCCCGGCGCCGCGATAGACTTCGGTCGGCGCGGTGTGGGTGTAGACGCCGATCACGCGAATATGACTCGCAGGCGTGCGGTAGACCCCGGCGTAGGCCGGCGTGTTGGTGGTCGGCGACAGCATGCCCTTGGCCGACAGATAAGCCCCGATGTTCGAGGTGGTGGTGACGCGCAGGGCCAGGATGTTCCCCTCCGCGTCCAGCGCCAGCTCGCCCAGGCTGACATTGTCGCGGGCGTGGCAATCGCTCAGGAAACTGTCGGACCGGTCGCCGATCCAGCGCACCGTGCGGCCCAGCCGCTTGGCCGCCCACAGCACCAGCGCCTGCTCCGGATAGACCGCGTTCTTGATGCCGAAGCTGCCGCCGACGTCCGGCACCAGCACTCGGATCTGCTTCAGCGGCACGCCGAACACGAATTCCGCCAGCTGGTCGCGCACGCCATGCGGCATCTGCGTGCCGGTGGTCAGGGTGTAGCGGCCGGTCTCCGAATCATAGGAGCCGATCGCGTTGCGGTTCTCCATCGCGCCGACCACGACGCGGTTGTTCGCCGCCTCCAGCTTGACGATCTTGTGCGCTTTGGCGAAAGCGGCGGTCGCGGCCTCGATATTGCCCGCCTGCCAGTCGAAGCAGACATTCTTCGGCGCGTCCGGCCACACCTGGGGGACGTCGGCGCTGAACGCGCCTGCCGTGTCGGTGACCGCCGGCAGGGTCTCGTAATCGATCTCGATCAGCTCGGCCGCGTCGCGGGCCTGCTCCAGCGTCTCGGCCAGGACCATCGCCACGGCTTCGCCCGAGAAGCGCACCCGGTCCAGCGCCAGCAGCGGGCGCGGCTTGCGCACCATCTCCTGGGCGGCGGGGGTGACGCCCGGCAGCTTGATCAGGGTTCCGTTGGCCGGCAGCGGCCCCAGCCCGTCCGCCGTCAGCTCCGCGCCGGTCAGCACCGCCAGCACGCCGGGCGCGGCGCGCGCGGCCTCGGCGTCCAGGCGCAGGATCTTCGCATGGGCGTGCTGGGCGCGCAGCATGAAGGCGTGGGCCTGGCCGGAGGGGCTCACGTCCTCGGCGTATTTTCCCTTTCCGGTCAGCAGGCGGCTGTCTTCCTTGCGGCGGATCGGTTGGCCGAACGCGTTCTCACCCATGGCGGGCTTATCCTTTGACGAAAGCGGCGACGGTGGCGCAGAAGGCCTCCGGCGCGTCGGTGCGCAGCGAATGGCTGCAATTCGGGAAGATGTTCAGGATCGATCCCGGCATCAGGCGGTGGATCTCCTCGGAGAATTCCGGCGCGCAGATCCAGTCCTTCTCGCCGGCCAGGATCAAGGTCGGCGCGATGATCTTCGACAGCTCCGGCCGGAGGTCATAGCTGCGCAGGAAGCCGCCCGGCCCGAAGGCGCGGTTGATCGCCTCCGGCGTCAAAATCCCGCGCGTCCGGCCGGCGACGGCGGCGGCCGGATTATGCTTCACCGCGTAGAGCGGCCCCATCACGTCATAGTAATGGGCGTGCTGCTCGATGGTCTCAAAAGTCCCGTTCCACAGCCGCTCGCAGACCGCGATCTGCTCCGGCGTGCCGCGCTGCTTCAGGATCTCCTTCGCGCGGGGGATGAAGCCGTGATGGGCGGCGGTCACCGCCAGCACCAGCTTCTCCACCGATTTCGGATATCGGGCGGCGTGCGCCATGGCGACCATGCCGCCATAGCTGGTGCCGATGCTGACGATCTTCTCGATCCCCAGATGCTTACGCAGCGCCTCCATGTCCTCGACGTTCTCGTCGAGGGTGTAGCGCGTCGGGTCGCCCTTGGCGGATCTTCCCTGGCCGCGATGGTCGAAATAGACCAGCTGCATCACGTCGGCCAGCGGGCTCATGCTGGGCTTGAACCCGCTATGGTCCGATCCCGGCCCGCCATGGATGACGAACGCGATCGGCTTCTCCCGCATCCGCGCGCCGTCCGGGACCAGCCCCATGCCTTCGATGTCGAAATAGAGCTCCGTGTCGCGGACGGCGGCGCGCATCTGGCTTACTTCTTCGCGTTCGGGTCGATCGGGGCGGTCGCGGCCATCGCCGGCAGCTCGCCGAACTTGGCGAACCAGGCGGCGGTCTTGGGATGGGTCTTGCGCCAATCCAGATAATTGAAGCGGAAGTCCAGATAGCCCAGGGCGCAGCCGATGGTGATGGTCCCGATGTCGACCCGGTCGCCGACCTCGCCGATCATCCGCTCGATCGCGGCCAGGGCGCTGTGGATCTTGCCGATCTGGCCCGCTTCCCACTCCGCCCAACGCTTTTCCGACGGGCGTAGAAAGCCCTCGTAACGGGCCAACAGCGCCGCGTCCATCAGTCCGTCGGCGGTCGCTTGCTCGGCCAGCGCGCGCCAGCGGGCGGGGCCCGCCGCCGGGAAGATCGTCGCGTCGCCCGCGATGGAGGCCAGATACTCGCAGATCACGCGGCTGTCGAACAAAGCGACGCCGTCGTCGGTCAGCAAGGTCGGCACCTTGCCCAGCGGATTCTGCGCGAAAACCGTCTCGTCGCGCGAGACCGGCGTCACCGCGCTCGGCAGCAGCTCGATCTTCGAGGCCAGCTTCAACAGATTGGCGACCGCCATCACTTTGCGGACATAGGGCGAGGCGGGCGAATAAAACAGCTTCATGGGTTCACTCCAATGGGAGCGAAGACGCTAGTCCGCCAAGCGAGCCGCCTCAAGCGGCAATCGTGGCCATGGCGTCAGCCCTCGGGGAATAAGGCGTCACGCTCCGGGCGCGATTGCTCGTCGGGCTGTTCCAGGCCCTCTTCCATGTACTCACGTGCTAGCGACCACGATGCTCCCCTCACCCTGAGCTCCGGCGCTTCGCTCTTTGGCGAAGCGCCGTTGTCGAAGGGTCGGGCAAACTCAATGACGCTTCCCGCCTCCAGACCCTTCGACAAGCTCAGGGTGAGGCAAGTTATTGAAAGAAAAGAATAACGTCGTCATCGCGAGGCGTAGTTGAGGTGAGCCCTGATCAGTAAGGCCCGAGCATCATTACGACAAGAATAACTGTAGATTAGTCTCGCCGCCACATCCCTCACGCCACCTTGGCGAGCCTTTCTCCTGTTAGCCCGGCGACGGCGCGGGCGATCAGCAGGGGGCCGATGTCGCCGGCTTCGGAGAGTACGGATTCCGGATGAAACTGCACGGCGGCGACCGGCAATTCCTGATGCTCCAGCGCCATGATCAAGCCATCCTCGGTCTGGCCGGTGACGGCGAGGCAGGACGGCAGCGCCGCGCGGTCGGCGTAGAGCGAGTGATAGCGGCCGACCGTGATCACGCCAGGCAGGCCGGTCATGAAGCGGCCGCCGGGCAGGGCCACCGCGCTGGATTTGCCATGAACCGGCTCGTCCAACTGGCCCAGCTTGCCGCCGAAATGTTCGGCGATGCCCTGCAGCCCCAGGCAGACGCCGAACACCGGCAGGCCCGCCGACAGCGCGCGCTGGATCGTGCCGCTGACGTCGAAATCGCTGGGCTTGCCGGGGCCGGGGGAGAGCACGATCAGATCGGCGTGCTCGCGCGTGATCGCATGGGCGGATCGGTTCCAGCGCAGGGTGCGCACCTCCGCGCCGGTGCGGCGGAACAGGTCGCCCAGCATATGGACGAAGCTGTCCTCGTGATCGATCAGCAGGATCTTCTTGCCTTCGCCGGTGCGCGGCAGGGCCGGGGCGCTGGCCTTGGGCTTGGGCGGCGCGCTGGCGTCGCGCACGGCGGCCAGCATGGCGGAGGCCTTCAACTGGCATTCCGCGTCCTCGGCCTGCGGGTCGCTGTCGAACAGCAGGGTGGCGCCGGCGCGCACTTCGGCCTTGCCGTCCTTCATGCGCACGGTGCGGATGGTGAGGCCAGTGTTCAGCCCGCCATCCACCATCGCGCCGCCGATCGCCCCGCCATACCAGCGGCGCGGGGTCCGCTCCACATCCTCGCAGAACTGCATCGCCCAGGCTTTTGGCGCGCCCGTGACTGTCACCGCCCAGGCATGCGCCAGGAAGGCGTCCAGCGCGTCATAGCCGGCCCGCAAGGTTCCCTCGACATGATCCACTGTGTGGATCACGCGGGAATAAAGCTCGATCTGCCGGCGGCCAATCACCTTCACCGACCCCGCCTCGCAGATCCGCGCCTTGTCGTTGCGATCGACGTCCGTGCACATGGTCAACTCCGCATGATCCTTGGCGGAGTTCAGCAGGGTTAAAATGCGTTCAGCGTCGCCCATCGCGTCCACCCCGCGCGCGACCGTGCCGGAGATCGGGCAGGTCTCGATGCGTGAGCCGTCGGAGCGCACGAACATCTCCGGCGAGGCGGAGACCAGAAATTCGCCCTCGCCCAGATTGATCAGGGCCCCGAAGGGCGCCGGGTTGATCGCGGCCAGCCGCTTGAACACCGCCGAGGGCGCGGCGGAGCAGGGCTCGTGGAAGGTCTGGCCGGGCACGGCTTCGAACAGATCGCCCTTGGCGAACTTCTCCTTCGCGCGAGCGACGATCTGGGCGTAGGCGCCGGGCTCGTGATCGCAGCCGATCGGCCCCGCGTCGCCGCGGGCGAAGGGCGCCTTAACCCCGTCGCGCGCCATGTTTTCCGTGCTCTTGCCGTTCACCGCGAAGTCATAGGAATAGCG
>JBMLRS010000156.1:0-2897 GCA_049240905.1 Elsteraceae bacterium | reverse complement strand
AGCCATGGCGGCGGCACGGGATTGGCCAACGCGGCGCAGACCGCCGGGGCCACGCCGACCGTCGTCAACGAGACCGTCAACAACTCTTACGGCGAGCCGCCGATGGCGGAGGAGCGCGGCTACACCCCCGCGAGCTACGACGCGCCCGATCCCGGCTACGATTCCGGATTTGGAGATGGCGAGGCGTGAACGTAGATCATTTACAGTAAGTTGTATGATTATTTTCCGCCTGCGGTTATGGTAGCCTTCCGCGTCCAATCCTGACCGCAGGCGGTTTCTCCATGTCCATCAAGTCCCACACCATCACCTACAGCTTGAACCGCAACATGACCCAGCCTGGGTTCCTGGTTGCGCAGAATGACGCCGTCATCGGCTTTTCATTCGCCGACCCGATGGGGCGATTGACCTTCTTCACCTTTGACGCAAGGCTGAAGGAGATGGAGAAAATCACTTTCAAATCGATCGAGGAGATCGAGGGCGCCTTGATGACGTTCCTTGAGACGCGCACCAGCGAGCCCGTGCGCGAGCCGATCGGCGTCGCGTAACGCCGGATGACCGAGACCGACGCCGCCAGCCACGCCTTCGTCGTCTCGGGCAACCGCGCCCGCAATCTCAGGCTGATCGACGCCGAGTCGCTGCGTTCTCTGTCGCGTCGGTCGGACGCCGCCGGGCTCGGGCGGCTCGCCGCCCATCTCGGGGCGATCGGGCTGGGCGCGGCGTTGGTCCAGGCCTGCTTCGGGACGGTCTGGCTGGTGCCGGCGATGTTGCTGCACGGGCTGACGCTGGTCTCTCTGTTCGCCCCCATCCACGAATGCATCCACGCCACCGCCTTCCGCAACCGCCGGCTCTGTAAGGCGGTGGGCTGGCTGGTCGCGCTGCCGACCCTGTTGAACGCCGATTTCTACCGCCATTTCCACATGGCGCATCACAAGCATTGCCAGGATCCCGCCCGCGACCCGGAGCTGCGCCCGCCGCCGCCTGACAGCCGCGCCGGCTATCTGCTGCGGATCTCCGGGCTGCCCTATTGGCGGGCGCGGCTACAGCAGCTTTTCGCGTTGGCGCTGGGCCGGTTCGAGCCGTTCGAGTTCATTCCGGAGGGCGAGCGCGCGGCGGTGCGGCGCTCGGTCCTGCTGATGCTTGGCTCGTATGGGGCGATACTGGTCGCCTCGGTCGCGACCGGCAGCCTCGCCGCGTTGTATTTCTGGATTCTGCCCGTGCTGCTGGCCCGGCCGTTTCTGCAGCTTTATCTGTTGTCGGAGCACACTGGCTGCAGCGCGGACGACGACGTGCTGCGCAACACGCGCACGACGCTTGCGCTCTGGCCCATCCGCCTGCTGATGTGGAACATGCCCTACCACACGGCCCATCATCTTTATCCGCAGATCCCGTTTCACGCCTTGCCCAAGGCGCAGGCGTTGCTCGCTGACAGCGGCATGGTCACGGCTTCCGGATATCTCGCCACCAACTGGACATTGTTTCGAACCGCCCGATGAAACCAAACGCCAACGCCACGCCGCTTCCCCCCTCCGATGAACTGATTCGCCGAAAGGAACAGGCGCAGGCTTGGTTCAAAGGTCTTCGCGATCGCATCTGCGCCGATTTCGAAGCGCTTGAAGACGCCCTCGCGTCCGGCCCGCACGCTGACCGCCCGCCCGGACGTTTCGAGCGCAAGGCCTGGAACCGGGTCGACGACAAGCCGGAGGCCGGCGGCGGCGGCGTGATCTCGGTCATGAAGGGTCGGGTGTTCGAGAAGGTGGGGGTGAACATCTCCACCGTCTTCGGAACCTTCTCGCCCGATTTCGCCAAGGAGATTCCGGGCGCGGTCGACGATCCGAACTTCTTCGCGACCGGCATCTCGTTGGTCTCGCACCTGCAGTCGCCGCTGGTGCCGGCGGTGCATATGAACACGCGCTTCATCGTCACCAGCCGCGCCTGGTTCGGCGGCGGCGCGGACCTGACGCCGATGAAGCCGAATCCGGACGACACTCGCGACTTCCACGCCACGATGAAGGCGGCCTGCGACAAGTTCGGCGCGGATTATTACGAGCGCTTCAAGAAATGGGCGGACGAATATTTCTTCCTGAAGCACCGCAACGAGCCGCGCGGCGTCGGCGGGATCTTCTATGATTATCAGGACAGCGGCGACTGGGCGCATGACTTCGCCTTCACCCAGGCCGTGGGCGAAGCCTTCCGTGAGATCTACCCGGCCCTGGTCGCCCGCCACATGCACCGCCCCTGGACCGAGGAGGAGCGCGCGCACCAGCTTATGTGCCGTGGCCGCTACGCCGAGTTCAACCTGATCCAGGATCGCGGCACCCGCTTCGGCCTGATGACCGGCGGCAACACCGAAGCGATTTTAATGTCCCTCCCGCCCGTGGTGACCTGGAGCTGAATTCGCTTTCACGCTGAGCGCGTTCTCCCCCTCATGCTGAGCTTGTTGAAGCATGCGTGAACTCTCCGCCGCTTCCCGCCCGCTCACCCTTCGACAGGCTCAGGGTGAGGGTAAGTATTT
This sequence comes from Elsteraceae bacterium, assembly GCA_049240905.1. Taxonomy (GTDB): domain Bacteria; phylum Pseudomonadota; class Alphaproteobacteria; order Elsterales; family Elsteraceae; genus JBMLRS01. The sequence continues at coordinate 385 of JBMLRS010000156.1, read as the reverse complement.
GTAAAAAATAAGAAAAATTCTGCTGGATCGCGCTAACCCAACGCCTTCCTCAAGCACGCGGCGCGGTCTGGTTTTCCCCCCTGTTCATCCCACCAATCCTGCAGGGCGGCGAGCCGGCGGCCCAGCTCTGGGCCGGGCGTTAAACCCTGGGCCAGCAGGTCGGCGGCGGTCAGCGGCATGGCGGGAACTTCCGTCGCCGTGATCCGGACCCAGTCCGCGACCAGATCCTCATCCGCCTCGATCAACGCCGCGTCGCGCGCCGCCGTCGCGCCCAGGCGGCGGCGCAGACGTTGTGAGGCGTTCGGCGTCGCCTCCAGGATTTCCGCGCGGGCGGGCGGGATCGCCAGCAAACTTTTAGCCACCGCCGTGGACAACCCCACCCGTT
>JBMLRS010000155.1:2433-11274 GCA_049240905.1 Elsteraceae bacterium | reverse complement strand
CAGGTTTTCCCCAAAGCCGCCTCCGTGCTGGTGGAGGAAGACAATGCGCCGGCCGGAGCGCTCTATAAGACGCTGGGATTCAGATTCGCGTGCGTGTGGCGGTACGCGGAGGCGGGGGGATGAAACGGGGCCTCACCGAACGGCGTCATCGTGATCACACCACGCCCAATTGTCTCCATACCGGCAGTTTCTCGGTGAAGAAGACACTCAGTTGAACTTCCAATTCCGGCATGTTGTCCGCCTCTGAGTGCAAAGAACGGCGCTTGTTTATCTCCACAATCATATTGAACGATATTTTTTTGTTTTTTTGAATTGAATTGCTACTCTCTCCCCATGGAGGAGCGTGATCGAGACGACCGTGATGATCTTCGCCCGGCGTCCGGCGTGGTCGTGTCCGCGATGCGCTGCGGTTGATCTCGCCACCTCGATCCAATTGTGCAGCGAACCGGCTGATTGCTGCCCGGCCGCAATAAGCCGGCCGGAGACAGACTATCACCGCCTCTGGATCGTTGGCCCACCCTATAGACTGGTCAGCTCTGGCAGCTGCGCTCCAACCCGAGGCGGAGCTTGCGGCGCTGCGTGCGGCGATTAGCAGCTTGCGGGAGCGGCTGAAACTCTCGGATTCGGTAGCGCGGCGCTTAAAGATCGCGCGGCATGTCGGCAGCAGCACCGACCTCACGCTTGGTGATTTGCGCTATCTCGTGGCCGCACCGTCGGTCGAGGCGAGATGCGTCGACTGTTCGGAAAAGCCGTCGCCGACTTGCGCCAGCCCGCATCAGCCGGACGGCCCATGTAGGCCAGAAACAATTGGTTCACGATAGCTTGTGACATTCCATTCTCGTGAGTGACCGGCCGCGCGCCGGCGCTGATGGCTTCCCTCGCTCGCCGCTTGAGGTGACGGCGGGCGAGCGTCGGCGTCAGCGCGGTTCACGTATATCACCTGTATATTTGTCACCATATGGGTTTGCGCGTTTTCGCAATTCTTTTGTGTGGTTTTTGGATCCACAGAAGCGCGCGCTGTTGTTTTTCAGCAACTCACGGTGTTGGGGGCTGGCGGGCGCCCGGCGCGGCCGTCTTCAGGCGATGGGTTGGGCTGCGGCTTTGTTCCGCGCGGGGCCTGGAGCGGGATCGGCTTCCTTCGACGCCAAACCTGTACGCAGCGACATGAAACTAAACGCGCTAGCGGCCGCGGGTGATGACGAGGCCGATGGAGGTGGTGAGAAAACCCAGCATCTCCAGCTTGAGATGCGGCTTCTCCTTGTAGGGCGGCCAATCGACATGGAGGTCGAGCCAGTGGCTGTCCGGCGCGATGCGGATCGGGTCCACGCGGTGGCCGCGCGCGCGCATCTCCTCGGCGAAGGCCTGGAGGTCGCGGCGGCGGTAAAGCACGGTGACGCCGCTTTCCACGGTGTCCTCGTTGCTGGAGAGGTTCAATTCGGTGGTGTGGCAGGCGACGCCGCCGATCTTCAGGGTCTTCTCCACGCTCTCGCGCACGAAATCCAGGCCGGCGCGCAGATCGCCCAGATGCTCGAAGCAGCAGGAGGACCAGCAGAAGTCATAGCCCGTCAGATCGGGATCGATCGCGCGCATGTCGCAGGGCTGGAAGGAGACGCGGGCGTCGAAGGTCGCGCGGTCCACGATGCTGGGAATATGGACCTGGTCGAGCGCGCCGGCGTGCTGCTCCGTGCTGGCCCAGCCCGCGTCCACCCCGACGGAGAGCGGGGCGTCGGTCGCGGTCACCGTGACGCCCTGCCGAGCGAACAGGGAGGGCAAGGGCTCCGCGCCCACGCCGAAGCCCAGGCCGCGCTTCCCCGGGCCCAGCATCTGGAGCCGCTCCAGATGATGCAGGATGAAGGCGTATTCCCAGATCTTGCGGTGATGGCTGGGCCGCAGATCCAGCATGGCGCAGAGGCGCGCGAAATCAGGATGGAAGAAATCCTTGGCCGAGCAGCTGCTGTCCGCCATGAACGGATGGTCGGTGATCTGCGGATGCACCGCCAGATCCGGCAGGAAGAAGTTGCGCCGGCCGAATCCGTCGACATGGGCGCGCAGCACGGCCAGATCCGCCTCCAGCGCCTCGATACGCGCGGGCAGCTGATCGACCGTCACGCCATGGGCGCGCGCCTGATCGACGCGGTTCGCGACGTTGATCCGATGGCGCAGCATCTCGGCGAAGCGGTCGGCGATGAACCGCCGCCACAGGAACCTGAACATCGAAAATCGCCTGACATGATGCGGGACCCCAGCGCGACGCGGCGTTGGGGCGGCAGATAAAGAAGAAAGACGGTTAATCTTTCGTTAAGGCGAGGTCGAATTCTCGTCCGGCGGAGACGTCGCGCGCGATCGCGGCGGCGGCGTTGCGCCAGTTATACCGCTCAAGCACCCGCCGGCCATAGGCCAACGACGCCTCGCCCAGCGTCGGGTCCCGATGCAGCGCCACCATCGCCCGCGCGATGTCGGCCGGATCGCTGGAATCGAACCGGCAATCAGGATGGGTCAACTCGCGCAGGGAGGAGTTGTCGCCGGCCAGCGCCGGCACGTTGAAATGGTAGGATTCGATGATCGGCAGGCCCAGCCCCTCATAGAGCGAGGGGAACACCGTGGCGAAAGCGCCGCGATAGGCCGCCACCAGATCCGCGTCGCTGATGAAGCCGGTTATGACGATGTCCGCCCCCAGCTCCAGCCCGCGCTCCGCCGCAAAGGCGGACAGATGCGCGCGGCGCTCCTTCTGCAGGGCGCAGGCGATCACCAATTGCGGCCGGATCTCCGGCGCCAGCGCCTGCTTGACCAGGGCGAAGGCCTCGATCGCGCCCTCCACGTTCTTGCGGAAATCATCCCCGCCGACATAGACCCAGTAGGGCGCGGTCAGGATGAAGCGCTCGCCGTCGCGGTTCTCCACCGCCACGGCCGCCTCCGACGCGGCGGCGCGCGTCGGCAGGTTGGTCCAGCGCGTCTCGTCGATCCCGCCGAAGATCGTCTCCACCCGATCCGCCGGCAGATGCGCGGCGGCGATGGCGTCCAGCCGCGCGCTGTCGCTGATGGCGTAGAGCTTGTCCAGCTGCCAGAGCATCGAGAACTGATAGGCGTAACGCTGGAACACATAGTCCGACGCCAGATACTGCTCGCGGAACAGCCAGGGGATGATGTCGTACATGATCGCGCAGAGCCTGGGCTGAAACCGCGCCAACTCCAGCGGGAACAGCGCGTCCACCGGCTTCGACAGATCGAACAGGCAGGTCTGCAGAAAATGGCTGACGCAATCGAGCTCGCGGATCTCGGTCAAGCCGTTCACCACCCGTCCCAGGCATCGCAAGGCCTCGATGTCGCTGGGCGGCGGACGCTCGGGATCGATCAGGTAGGAGACGGCGCCGGGCGGCAGCAGCGTGGGCAGGGTCAGGGCCAGCGCGGTCGAATAGCGCGAGATGCCCCGCTCGCGCTGGTCCGACTGAGTGATCCGCAGATCGATCAGCAAAGAGGTGCGCGCGGGCGCGACGGGCGCGTCGCCGGCGTGCAACGGGCGCAGCCGCTGGAAATGGGCGACCGCCTCCAGACGCTCGATCCTCAGCGCCAAGGGCTCCAGCTCGGCCGGCGCCACGGCGGGCCCGATCGGCGCCGACGGGCCGCGCAACTCCGACAACGTGCGCTGATAGTCGAAGTCACCCGGCAGGCCGACGAGCCGGCGCAGCACGTAACGCAGTCGAATCAGCAAAGCCCTCGGGATGCGCCAAGGCGCCAGGATCAGGCGAATCAGGCGCAGGCCAAAGGACAGCGCTCTGCGCATCAATCCGCGGCCGCCTTCCGGGCGATGACGGCGTAATCCACCGGGCCGTTCAGGCTGGGCGCGACCGTTTCGTCCAGAGTGACCTGATCCGTTCCGTCCTCCTGCCGGAAGAAGCGCGCGATCTCGACCTTCTCGAAGCCGGCGGCCGCGACGTAGAACGCCAGCAGCTTGGGCGGGATCAGTCGCAGATTGCCGGGGTCGCCCCAGAAGCCGCAGCCGGCGACCGTCAGATTCTCAGGATTCGCCGTCTCCAGTATCAACAGCCCGCCGGGCGCGATCGCCCGGTGCGCGGCGTCGATCAGCATGGTGATCTGATCGAACGGCAGACGCTCGACCAGATGAAAGGCGGTGACCGCCGCCACGGAGTCCGGATCGCGGTCGCGCAGATGGCCGACCGGATCGCCCAGACTGACGGCGGCGCCCAGCGCGCGGGCGGCGTCGGCCAGCGCGGGGACGCTCTCCACCCCCACGGCGGCGATCTTGCCGCGGCCCAGAACCTCAAGCCACTCGCCGCGGCCGGCGGCGACGTCCAGAACGGGATAGCCGCCGATCACGGTGCGCAATCCGGCGACGCGCGGATAATACCAATGGGCGCGCGCCAAGGCCGTCGCGCGCGGACGCGCCGCGTCCATCAGATCGATCGCCAGTTGCGGCGAGTCGAGCTTGGTCGGCGCGCCGCCCAACTGGCGCGGCGGCCCGGCCAGGGCGAGGGCCGCCCGTTCGATCGCGAGTTGGTTGCGCGCCAAACTCGCGCGCCATTCGCCCCGGATCTCCGCCAAGGACTGCTCCACCCCGGCCGAAACCGACGCGCGCCAGGCGTCCATCTCAGCCGTCTTGATGACCTGGGCCTCCAGGTTTTCGATCTCCGCCCGAAGCGCCGCGACATGCAGACGAACGGATTCGATGCCGGCCTGCGAGGTCTCATGGCGCAGCATCGACGCCTTGTTGACCTCGACCGCGAAATCCTCGACGCCGTTGATCCGGGTTTCGTAGCGCCCGATGCGGCTGACCCGCATCAAGATCGAAATGAGCGATCCGATCAGCGGAATGCGCCGCGCGGCGTCGGCGCCGGGGAAAAGGGGAGCTGCCATGGTTCCTCAAGCCTTCTTGATGATCAGGCCGAAGGAGGTGGTGACGTGACCGCCCAGCCTCAGGCGCAGATGCCGCCGGTTGGTGTAGGGCTCTTCGTCGATGTACTTGTCGAGCGGGCCGTCGCCGAGATTGAAGTTCAACGACACCTCGTGCCCCTCGGCCGTGAGATCGGCGGCGAGGGACTCGAAGTCCTTGCGGCGGAAGATCACGATCGCGCCCGAATCCAGCGTCTCCTCGTCGGACGCGCAGTTCAGCTCGGTCGTATGCACGAGGATCCCGCCGGAGCGGATGCAGTTCAGCGAGTTCTTCACGAAGGCCAGCCCTTCGGGAATGCCGCCCAGATGCTCGAACGCGCAGAGCGACCAGGCGAAATCATAGCCGGTGAGATCCGGCGAGATCTGGTTCATGTCCTCGGCGCGGAAATCCACCAACCGCTCGAACTCCGCCTGCGGGCAGATCCAGCGTTCGTTGAGGTCCGCGAGGCTGGAGGCGTGCTGACCGGTCTCCACCCAATCGGAGTGAGCCCGGATCGGATCCAGATCGGTCGCGGTGATGTGCACGCCGCGCGCGGCCAGCACCGCCGCCGTCATCTCACGCCCCACGCCGAAGCCGACCCCGCGCCGACCGGGCGCGATCATGCCGTTGGTCGCCAAGGCCTGCAGCAGGTAGCAATACTCCCAGAGCTTGCGATGATATTTCAGCGGCTCGCGGATCTCGCGGCACCAGTACAGGAACTCAGGAGTCTCGAACTGCGCCTGGGTGCAGGCCTGGGACACGGGCGTCCGAAAACTGGGCGGAGCGGAGCTCGACTGAAACATGAGAGAGAGAAACCTTCGATTGGGCTGGTCAGACCGCAGCTACATAGCCCAACTGCCCCTGAGAGGAAAGCCGCAGCGGCGGCGCCCGCCACAGGAGCCGTCGCGCCGCGAAATAACGGCGCAATCTTCGAAACAAAGAATGATCGATTAGTCTATGCGGAGATGAGACTTCGACTCGGCTTCTTCTAGCGCCCTCAAAAGAAAGGCTACGCGCGCCTCAGACCGGCGCGGAGAAATCGATCACGCCGATCAGGTTCAACGTGCCGCCGTCAGGCAGATAGATCACTTTGGACTCGCTGGTGATCTCCAGCGCCCGCGGCGCGCGGTTCTCCTTCGCGATCTCCTGACCGTCCACCAGCACCACGCCCGGCATCAGTTCGAACACCGGCACCGTAACGGTCTCGCTCGAGAAGATCAGCACACGCTGGCTGGTCGTCGACATGCCATGGCGCGCGAGGTCCTGGGTGATGTCGGCGCGCGCCGCGGCGCTCGCGGCGAAGGTCGGGTGATCGCCGAAGGCGAAGGTAAGGATGCCGGTGATGATGTCATAGGCGGTGGAAGCTTGGCTGACGGTCGGCTCACCCACGCTTGCGGTCGTCGTCGCCTTCGTAGAGGTCGAGGTCGTGACCGCCGTCGTCGTGGCCGCCGACGTGGCGCTCGACCCGCTGGCGATTGATCCGACGCCGGACGCCGGAGTCGAGACGACGGACGAAGACGTCGTCGAGGGGTCCGTGACGTCGATGTAGGTGGCGTTGCTGGACGGGGCCTTCACGACCGGGCTGGAGAGATCGACGCTCGCGAGAGCGGAGGACGCCGCGCCCGACGACCCGCTCGGCGTCACGCTAATCGACAGGTCGCTCGTCTTCAACAGCGACAGGTCGCCGGTCAAGGACGAGGTCGTCACGATCGCGGCGTCCGTCGCGTCCGCCTTCAACGACGACACCTTCACCTGATCCAGGGCGCTGATCAGCGCGTCGGTGATGCGGAGGGCGGACAGCGCGTATTTGGAGATGTCCGACAGACGCAGAACGGTGGTCTCGCTCTGTCCGGTCGAGTGCAGGCTGCCATGGTCGGTGGTCGCGTCTGTCGACGCCGACCTCGCGGTCGAGTTGGTTGAAGCGGTTGAGGCGGCGACTCCAAAGTCGGACTTCGTCGCCGCGGCCGCGCTGGCGCCGGCCACGGTGGCTGGCGCGCTGGAGATGGACTCCGAAGCGGCCGGCTTGGAGGTTCGATCGCTGGCGGCTTCCGCTGCCGCGACGGCGGCGGCGGCGGCCTGAGCCGCGACGGAAAGATCGGCGATGGGCCGCGTGACGGTTTCAACCGGCTTGACCTGCGCGGCCATCGCGATTTCCACCACGCCCTCGGCGGCCGCATGCTCTCGCGCGGCGGCCGCGTGATCCGTCGGGGGCGCGTGCGGCTGAGCGTCGACGAACCGATCCTGCGACCGGGCGATGTCCGCCTTCAACTCGGAATCTGTCAAATTCGCGTCCAGGCCCACCACATGCTGAGAGGCGGCGCCGCGCGCGGCGGCCTCCCCCTGAGCCTCGGCAGCGCTGGCGGCGGCCCCGGCCAGCATCGTGGCGATGATCGACGCTTCGCTGTTCGAGGCTGCGTGCGAACCGGTCACGCCGGCTTCGTCGCTGCTCAAGACCAAGGCGACCACCGCCGCGATCGCGGCGTTCGCAGTCGTCGTGTTGATCGAAACCGGCTGGGTCAAGTCCCCGACGCCGCGCAGAAAATCCGCGATCGAGGTCAGAGCGCCGCGCAGAGGGTTGGGATGCGCCGCGATTTTCGGCGGGGCCGGCGCGGCGAGAGCGGCGGCCGCCGCCGCGGCGTGATCGGCGGAGACGGATTCCGCGAACTCGCGGGCGTGCGCCTCGGACTGGATCCCCTCCGCCAGCATGTAGGCGGCGGCGATGAAGGCGGCCAGAACGGCGCAGGGATGAACGTGAACATGCGAGCCGGGCCGATGCGCCGGCAAAAGGACAAGCGGATGCGTGTCAACGATCCGCCGCACGACCTCTTTCAGCGATTGGGCGCGGACCACTTCGTTCGACGCGGCGCTGACAGCGACGACCCAACCGTCGATCCGCGCGATGTGCGCTAGAACGTCGCCCGTGTCTTCCCGCACGAAGGCGACCCATGGCTCATCTTCGTCAGACACGCCGACGTCGACGCTGATCGCAAGACCCGCGCGGCCCATGACATCGACGATGCGATAGAACTCGGCCAGTTCTTCATTGGCCCAGCCAGCGGGCGCGATCTTACGACGAAATTGAAGAACAGCAGCCATGTCACGCCATTATGCAGCAGCGGGGACGAAGCGCCAGGACGCCGAAAATCCGCGATCAGGCGGACTCGCGCACGTCCTGAGGAAACAGAACCCGAAAGGTGATCGGATCATAGAACCGCAGCAGCTCTTTGACAAACACCGATGGTTCGACGCCCAAGGCGATCGCCCAGGTTTCGTATCGATCCGGCGGGATGCGGCCACGACCGGTCTCGATCTGCGACACGAAAGTGTAATATTCCACGCCGACGCGCGCCGCGAGTTCGCGTTGAGATAGGCCGACGCCCTCACGGAGCGACCTTAACCAAACGCCGGCTTGTTCTCTAAGATGCTTCACGTCGTATGACGCACCTTGCTGGGGGTGAGCGTACATTTGGTCTCCTACTCGCGAGCCAAGACGCACCGTACCACTGCTTTCCCATGGGTTCAAGAGTTACTGTAGTCCCTTCGAGAGACGGGACGAGCCGACGCTGGCTTCTCCCCTCCTTTCGAGATATTTTAACAGGATATTTCAGTGTTACAGGTGGGTGATGGTTGCGAAAGTTGATTGGTCCAGGGACTACAACGTCGAGCAGCCTTACACGTTCGGGTGCTTTCGCGAGCTTGCGCCGGGGATCCACAATTTTGTGCTCGCCCTGCAGGGCGTCGCGATCAGCGGAACGGCCAACAAAACGTTCAATTATTGCGAACTCGGCTGCGGCCAGGGCGTCACGGCGGCGGTGCTGGCGGCGGCCCATCCGGAAGCCCAGTTCTTCGCGAACGACATCAGCCCGACCCACATCGCGCACGCGCGTCGTCTGGCCGCCCTGACGGGCGTCTCCAACATCACTTTCTTTGATGACAGCTGCGAGGAGCTGACG
>JBMLRS010000155.1:0-2423 GCA_049240905.1 Elsteraceae bacterium | reverse complement strand
CCCGCGATCTGCCGGAGATGGATTGCATCGCGCTTCATGGCGTCTACAGCTGGGTGAGCCCGGAGACGCGGCGCGGCATCGTCACCTTCATCCGCAAGCGCCTCAAAGTCGGGGGCGTGTTCTATGTCAGCTACAACAGCCTGCCCGGTTGGATGACGGCCGCGCCATTGCGCGACATGCTGGTCGCGCACGCCTCCGGATCCTCGGCGCCGATCGACCAACGGTTCGAAGCCGCGTTTGGCTTTGCAGCGAAGATGGAGTCCGCCGGAGCGAAATGCTTCCTGGCGAACCCGACCTTGAAGGCGCGGTTGGACATGTTCGCGCGGATGTCGCGGACTTATCTCTCCCAGGAGTATCTCGCCTATCATTCCCATCCCCTTTATTTCCACGAAGTCGCGGAGGAGCTGAGCGCGGCGAAGCTTGAGTTCGTCGGTTCGGCGCATCTCACCGATCATGTGGACGAGGTCAATCTGACCGCGGAGCAGATTCAGCTGTTGGCCGAAGCGCCGAATTTCACAGCGCAGGAAACCCTCCGGGATTTCATGACGAACAAGCAGTTTCGCTGCGATCTGTTTGTGCGCGGTCCGTTCCGCCTCGGCGTGACGGCCCAACTGGAGCAGCTGCGCGACATGCGCTTCGCCCTGTCGCGGACGCTGGCGGACACGCCGCGAAAGATCGTCAGTTATAATGGCGAAGTCTGGCTGCGGCCCGAGATCCTTCGCGACCTTGGCGAAACGTCCGGTCTCGGCGAAATGGACGTCTCCATGGTCCTGAAGGCCGTCGCCGTCCTGGTCGGCGACGGCGCGCTGCAGCCGAGCCATCGCCATGACGACGCGGCCGAAACCTTGCGAAAACGATCAACGGAGCGCTTCAACGGCGGGATCATGGAATTGTCGCGTCGCAGCGACGACTATGCTTTCCTCGCGTCCCCTGCGACCTGCGGCGGCCTGCAGGTGGATCGCTTCGACCAGCTTTTCCTGCTGGCCAGGCGGAACCAGGAGGCGGACGCCGTGAGCTTCGCCTGGAACATCCTTCTGGCGGCGAACCAACGCATGATTCGAGATGGCGCATTGCTTGAAGACGCGGACGAAAACATCGCCGAGCTGCGGCGTCGCTTCACAAGCTTCACCGACGAGCGCTTGCCTCTCCTGCAAAGGCTGGAGGTCGCGTGACGCGAAGGACAAGGCGGCCAAGCGATCTTCCCCCTCGCGACCTCGGGGCGAGCGAACGCTTGCTTCGGTCGTTGCAGATCAAAACGCGCTCTATCCGTGATTTTGCGCGCGCCCAATAGCTCCTTCAGCCCAGTCCCAAAGTCGTCTTGACAAGAAACCGACCCGCACCGACAAACCACACCCTACGCCGCCTCCCTTCTATTTTCTGGAACCTATCGCCCTATGTCGACGAATGAACTCTGGACCGGCGGCTACGTCGCGGAACTGCCTTACACTTTCGGCTATTACCGCGAGCTGACCCCCTCGATCCATAATTTCGCCCTTGCCATCAAGGGCGTGGCGCAGAGCGGGACAGCCAATGAAACGTTCAATTATTGCGAGCTTGGCTGCGGCCAGGGGGTCAGCGTCGCCTTGCTGGCGGCGGCTCACCCTGGCGCCCAGTTCTACGCCACGGACTTCAACCCCACGCACACCGCCCATGGCCGTCGGCTCGCGGCCGCCGGCGGCGTCAGCAACGTCACCTTTTTCGACGACAGCTTCGAAGAGCTGATCGAACGCGATCTGCCGGAGATGGACTGCATCGCGCTGCATGGCGTCTACAGCTGGATCAGCCCGGAGACGCGGCGCAGCATCGTCGCCTTCATCCGCAAGCGCCTCAAGGTCGGCGGCGTTGTCTATATCAGCTACAACGCACAGCCCGGCTGGGCGGCGGCGATCCCCATGCGCGACATGATGGTGGCGCACGCCTCAGGCTCCTCGGCCCCGATCGCGCAGCGCATCGAGGCGGCGATCGCCTTCGCGACCAAGATGGAGGGCGCGGGGGCGAAATATTTCCAGGCGAACCCCACGCTGAAGACTCGGCTGGAGCGGCTCGCCGGCATGTCGCGCAACTATCTCGCGCACGAGTACTTCAATCGCGATTGGCACCCGATGTATTTCCGCGACGTCGCGCGGGAGATGAGCGACGCCAAGCTGGATTACGTCGGTTCGGCGCATCTCACCGATCATGTCGACGCGGTCAACCTGACCGCGGAGCAGGCCCAGCTGTTGGCGGAAACGCCAGATCCGATGGTGCAGGAAACCCTGCGCGACTTCATGACGAACCAGCAGTTCCGGCGCGACCTCTATGTGCGCGGCCCCTTCCGCCTGAGCGTGATGGATCAGTTGGAGCAGCTGCGCAACATGCGCTTCGCCCTGTCCCAGGCGCCGGCGGACTCGCCGAGCACGATCAGCGGCCTCAACGGCGAAGCC
>JBMLRS010000154.1:0-1059 GCA_049240905.1 Elsteraceae bacterium | reverse complement strand
CCGATTGCAGCACGGTCGCCTGTCGGCCAAGCTCATCGGACGCGCCGAGCACCTGCGTCGCCACATGACCTGATTCGGAGGCCGCCTGGGTCACGCCCTGAATATTGGCGGAGACCTCGTTGGCGCCGGCGGCGGCCTGCTGAACATTGCGGGCGATCTCCATGGTCGCCGCGTTCTGCTGCTCGACCGCGGAGGCGATCGCCGTCGCGGTCGAACTCATCTGCTCGATCGTGCCGTCGATCCGCTGGATCGCCGCAACGGCTTGAGCCGCGATCTCCTGCATCTGAGCGATCTGCTGACGAATGTCGTCGGTCGCGCGAGCGGTCTGGTTGGCCAGATTCTTCACTTCGGAGGCGACGACGGCGAAGCCCTTGCCCGCCTCGCCCGCGCGCGCCGCCTCGATCGTCGCGTTAAGCGCCAGAAGATTGGTTTGGCTGGCGATTTCGCTGATCAAAGTGACGACGGCGCCGATCTTTTCCGCCGCCGCCGCCAACTCGCGCACCGTCACGTCCGTCGCCTTCGCTTCCTCCACCGCGAGCGCGGTGTGCTGGTTCGACTGCGCGACTTGTCGACCGATTTCATTGATCGAGGCCGAGAGCTGCTCCGCCGAGGACGCGACGGTCTGCAGATTGAGGGTCGACTGCTCGGACGCGGCGGCGACCGCCATCGCCTGACGGCCAGTCTGCTCCGCGACGCTGGCCATCGACTGCGCGCTCGCCTGGAGTTCCGTGGAAGCTCCCGCCACGCCGTCGACGACGCTGCGGATCGATTGGTTGAAATGCTCCGCCAACGCGTCGAGCTCGCGCCGATGCTTCTCGTCGTTCTCCTCGAGATAGATCGAGATCGCCAGATCGATGTCGAGCAGGATCGCTTTGGTCAGCGCCGACAAAAGGGTGCTCAGCTCCCGCTTGGACGCCGACGTTCCCCAGCCGCGGATCGTGTTGTCGACCGCAAGGTCGAAAAGCCGCACGGTCGTGTAGGCGTAGCCGCCGATATACCAACGCGGCTCAAGGCCGATCCGGCTGTGAACGCCGCCGATGCGCCGCACGGACGAGAAAT
>JBMLRS010000153.1:0-11638 GCA_049240905.1 Elsteraceae bacterium | reverse complement strand
CGATCGCGCCTTTCTGGCGACCGACAGCGTTCAGGCCATCGTCAACAAAACCTTCCTGAACATCTTCGGCGTCGAAGCCAGCGCCTTCGAACAGAACGCCTGGGCTGACACGGTGACCGCCGGCTTCGTCTCCCGCGAGGTCCTGCCCTGGGCGATGTTCAACTCCTATCTCGGCGCGACCAACGTGCCGGACAGTTACAAGATTCCCGCGCAGAGCCGGATCATCGCCGCCAACGCCTTCACCAACGCGGTTGTCGGCGACGCTGACGCGGTCTTGGGCGGCGCCGGAGTGGCGACCGCCGAATCCGCGCGGGCCTGGCTCTTGCCGATCCGCAGCCAGGCCGACGCCGCCGTCAAGGCGTCCGCCGCCACCAGCTATGTCTCCACCGTCACCAGCGCCCAGAGAGCAGGCGGCCCGTTGGAGGTCGAAAGCGTCGACCCAGCCCCCGACCTGACCGAGGCCGAGCTGGCGCAGTTGGTCGGCGTGCCCGGGGGCGCCGCCTTGGCGTTTGGCCCGTCAGGCTTGCTGATGTAGTCTCCCGCCCCTGCCATCCATAGGCTGGAAAGGGAGACAAGCTTGATGACTAAAGTGCTGCCACAACCAAGCGACACGCCGATGCTGAAGGAGGTGATCGTCGCGGTCGAGCCGGGCGATCCCCAGATCGCGCTGCTGGCGGATGGAACGATCCGCATCGGCTTTCTGGGCAAGGCCGTGCTGGAAAGCGACGATCCTGCGATCCTGGCGGCCGCGGTCGAAGCGAGAAGTCTGGAAGGCGACGCGTTGAAGGAGTTCATCTCCAAGCTGATCGCGCGCGAGATCGCCGCTTCATCCGGCGTCGCCAAGGCCGAGTAGCAAATCTTGCCAGGGCCGTCGACGCGGCGCTATGCCATCGGCCATGCGCCAGATCATTCGCGACGTCCTGCATCGTTCCCTCTTGAGCCTCTACGAAGCGTGGGACGCCGCGCGCGGCGATGGGCTGATGCCCACGCGCGCGGCGCTCGCGGAATTCGACCTTGAGCGCTGGCGCGACGACCTGCTGATCATCCAGCCCACCGCCGACGGCGGGTGGCGCTATGGCCATTACGGCCAGACTTTCATCCATCGCTTCGGGCTGGACCTGACCGGTCAGACCGTCGCCACCAGCCTGATCGACGACCAGCGCGCCAAGGTCGAGTTCGATTACGAACATGCCTGCGCCGAGAAGAAAGCGGTCTGGCGCGTTTACAAGGCCGAAATGGAGGGGAAGCCAGTCACCTGGCAGCGCCTGATCCTGCCGGTCTCCGACGATGGGGAGGTGGTCATCCGCCTGCTCGTCGGGATCGCCGAGATTCATAAGTGAGCGGCTTGCCCGCCGCCGCCATGGGCGTTAAGCCTCCTTTTCGCATGTGAACCCCAGCAGGATTCGACCATGACAAGCCTCTTTCGCGGAATGGATCGGGCTGCGCTCGACGCGGCGTACAACAATCGCGACGCCGTGCCGAACGCCGCGGAGATCGTCGCGGGGTGGGTCGAGCGCTCCGCCGCCTATCGCGCGCGTCGGCCGGACGCCAAGCTGGATGTGGCCTACGGCGCGGCGGCCTGGCGCAAGCTGGATTTCTTCCCCTGCGCCGACCCGGCCCAGGCCGCCACCGCGCCGACCCTCGCCTTCATCCATGGCGGATACTGGCAGGCCAACGAAAAGTCGAAGTTCAGCTTCGTCGCCGAAGGGCCGAACGCTGAAGGGTTCAACGTCGCGGTCATCGGCTATCCGATCGCGCCGGCCGCTGACATGGACGGCATCGTGTCCGACGTGCAGGCCGCGGTGCGCTGGTTGGGCGCCAATCTCGGAACCCTGGGCGCGGATCGCGGCAAGCTCTACGTCTCCGGCCATTCCGCCGGCGGTCATCTGACCGCGATGACGATGACCGAGCAGGCGGTGAAAGGCGGGGTTCCGATCAGCGGGATATTCGAGTTGGAGCCGATCGCGCTCTGCTGGCTCAATGATCTGTTGAAGCTCGACGGCGAGCAGGTGAAGCGCCACAGCCCGCAGCGCCGTCTACCGAAGAAAGCCGCCCCCTTGCTGGTCGCGGTCGGCGCGGCGGAGCTGCCGGAATTGGTGCGCCAGAGCGAGGAGTACTGGGCCGCCTGGTCCGGGGCCGGTTTGCCCGGCGCCTATCTGGCCCTGGACGGCCACGACCATTTCACCGTGCTGGATCAACTGGCCCGCGCGGACGGCGCGATCCTCGCTGGCTTGAAGAAAATGGCCGCCGGCTCAGCGCCCCTTGCGCAGGTAAATCACCATTAGGATCGCGGCGAAGACTATCGCCCCGCCGATTAGCAGGCTGCTGACCGGCACAAAGCCTGGCGCCGGCCGCGTGCCGGCGATCCAGACCGAGATGCCCGCGAGCCAGAAGGCGCATAGCAGCATCCACACCAGCATCAGCCGATGCTTGAGCTGACGGCGCGGGTTGATCGGCTCGTTCATCGTCAGGCCTCAGGGATCACGGCGGAGGCTTCGATCTCCACCTTGGCGCGATCCTCCATCAGCGCGGAGACCGCCACAACCGCCATCGCGGGGAAATGCCGTCCCATGATGGCCTTCCAGCTGGCGCCAATCTGCTTGAGATTGGCCAGATAGGCCGGCTTGTCGGTGATGTACCAGGTCATGCGGGTGATATGGGACGGCTCCGCCCCGCCGGCGCGGCAGACCGCCACGACATTGCGCAGCGCCTGATCCACCTGAGCCGCGAAATCGTCGGTCTCGAACTGCTGATCGGCGTTCCAGCCGATCTGGCCGGCGATGAAGATCAACTCCCCCTTCGCCTTGGTGCCGTTGGCGTAGCCCCTGGGCTTCGCCCAACCCTCTGGTTCCAGAAATTCCATCGCTCACCTGACCTTTAGTCGCTGGGCCGCTTGTATCATGCGTCGCCTGCGAATGGCGCCCGCGTTGACCCGGCGGGATCCGCAGCGTAATGTTATAGCATAACAATCCGAGGCGAGACGTGACCGGCTATTCCAGCGGCGTTTTTGGGTGGAGCGCGATCGGCAGAGCGGCCCTGGGGGGCGGCGTGGCGCTGCTGCTTTGGGGAGCCGTGCTTTGGGCGTTGTCGGCGGGGTGAGCCCCAGGGGTAGGCAGGGCGCGTCCGTCTCCTTGAGCGCGGTCAGTCTGGGTTATGGCCGTGATCTGGTGCTAAGCGGAATCGAGGGGCGCTTCGACTCCGGATCATTGACGGCGCTGATCGGCCCGAACGGCGCCGGCAAAAGCAGTCTCCTGAAGGCGATCGTGGGCGAGTTGCCGCCGCGGTCCGGTCGGGTCGTCATCGAGGGCGGCCCCTTCGCCTATCTGCCGCAGCAGGCGACTCTGGATCGTGACTTCCCGATTTCGGTTGGCGACGTGGTGGCCATGGGGCTTTGGCGCCGGATCGGCTTTGGTCGGGCGATCGGACCGCGCGAGCAGGAGGCGGTGAACGCGGCTCTGGCTCAAACCGGCCTCCCCGATCATGCGCGTCGGCCGATCCGCGAACTTTCGGTCGGACAGTTCCAACGCGTCCTGTTCGCCCGGATGATCGCGCAGGACGCCGATCTGTTGCTGCTGGACGAGCCGTTCGCCGCCGTCGACGAAGCCGCGCGCGCCGATCTGCTGCGGCTGATTCAGGGCTGGTCGCAGGCGGGTCGCACGGTGATCTGCGTGCTGCATGATCGGGATCTGGTGCTGCAGGCGTTTCCGCAGGCCTGCCGGCTGGACGACGGCCGCGCCGACTGGGGACCGACGGATCAGGTTCTGGCCCGGGCGCCGGTCTACGCGTGATCTTGTTCCGATGAGCGCGCTCGCCGATTTGCTGGTCGGCCCCTTCGTCGAGTTCGGCTTCATGCGTCGCGCGCTGGTCGCCGCCTGCGGCTTGGCGCTCAGCTGCGGGCCGGTGGGCGTGTTCTTGAATCTTCGGCGCATGACGCTGGTCGGCGACGCGATGCAGCATGCGATCCTGCCGGGCGTGGCGGCCGGCTTTCTTCTGGCGGGCCTGTCTACCGTCGCCATGTCGATCGGCGGTCTGATCGCCGGGCTTCTGGTCGCTTTCGCCGCCGGCGTGGTCAGCCGACGCACTCATCTGCGTGAGGACGCGGCGTTCGGCGCGCATTACATGATCGCGCTCGCCCTGGGCGTGACGCTGATTTCCGTACGCGGCACCGCGGTGGACTTGATGCATGTCCTGTTCGGCAATGTGCTGGCGGTCGACGACGCGGCGCTGCTGATGGTGGCTGCGGCCGCCACGGTCACGCTTTTGTCGCTGGCGGTCGGCTATCGCCCTCTGGTGGCGGATTGCTTCGATCCTGGTTTTCTGCGCTCGGTCGGGGCGGGGCGCTGGACGCCGTTCTTCTTCCTGGCCCTGCTCGTGTTGAATCTGGTGGCGGGCTTTCAGGCGTTGGGGACGGTGATGGCTCTGGGCTTCATCATTCTGCCGGCGGTCGCGGCCAGCTTCTGGGCGCGCTCGGTCTGGGGATTGATTGCGGTGGCGACCGGCATTGGGCTGGCGTCGGCCTATCTTGGCCTTCTGGTCTCGTTCCATGTCGCCGCGCCGTCTGGTCCGGCGATCGTCTTGGCGGCGGGAGTCTGCTATCTCTTGTCCTTGATGCTGGCGAAGTCGATCCGCCGGCGCTGGGGATCGTTCAATCATCCATGAGCTTGCTCGCCGCCTCCTGCGTGAACGTCGCGATCGGGTTGTTTCAGTCGGGCGAGGTTGCGGAGTCGATCCCCTATTTCTGGACCGCGCGCGTGCTCGGCGGTCCAGCGTCGGCGCAGGATCCGACGCCCGCCTTGCTGTCGCAATTGAGCTTGTTGATCGAGCGCGCGCTCGCCGAGGCAGATACAGATTCCGCGGAGCGGCTGGACAGCCTGATCGGGATCTTTGATCCCGCGTGCGTCGGTCGGTTGACGCGGGAGCAAGCCGAACGGCGATCGCTCGCTCGCTGCAACGACGCTGCGGCGGCGCTTGGCGAAGCCCAGCAGGAGCGCGCCGCCCCGGTCGGCCTGGCCGCCGCGGCCCGCGACCCGGACGGCGGCCTGACCCAACGCTACCGAGACTTGACGCTCCAGGGCCTGCTTGACCGTCGCGCGCGCAGGCAGGCCGAGGGCGCGATGCAGGAGGCGACGCTGGCCTTGGCGATCGCCGTCGCCTTGGGCGCGCGCGGCGAGCGGACCGCTCTGATGGACCTGCTGGAGCCGCTCTGCGTGGGAATCGCCGACGACGCCGAGGTCGCGTTCCCCGAGCGCCACGCCGCCTATTTGCGAGGACGGCGCGCCGTCCAGCGCAGAAGCGGGCGCGACGCCGCGGCGGTGGAGGCGCTCGCTCAGGCGGACGCCTGCGACTGGTTGGAGGCGCTCGGGCCGTCGGACGCGCTTGACACCGAAGCCCTGTCGCACCGCATCGCCCTGACCCTTGGGCGTCACGGCTATCGCCAGGCGATCGAGGATCTGCGGGAGCTTCGGCGACGCAGGCCGGACGACCCGTGGGTCGCGCACAATCTTTGCTCGACGATTCACAACATCCTCGACCCCGACGTCGCGGAGGCGGCGCCGACCGCGCTGGCCGCCGTCACCGACGATCCGGAGGACATAGAGCAGACTTACGCCTTCATGTGGTCGATGGGCGCGACGCCGCAAGCGCTGGAGCTGGCGCGCCGGATGGAGGCGCATAAGCCCGAATACGCGGCGATCGCCGATCTCCATCGCATGGCCAACGATCTGGACGCGGCTCCGGTCCTTGTGATGGGAGAGCGTCGTCCCGGTCTGCCGCCGCTGTACGCGAATCTGGTCTGCTGGGGCGAACGCTATCTCGACCTGATGGAGGAGGCCGCGATCGCCTCTTTGCTGGCGGACGGAAACTTTCCCGCGCTCGCCCAAAAGGCTGACGTCGTGCTGGAACTCTACACGACCCCGTCCGACGTCGGGCGGTTGGCGCGGTCCGTCGCCCTGCGGCGGCTCAGCGCCTACTGCGAGATTCGTCTACATAGACTGCCGGACCAGGTGGCGCTTCATGCGCGTTATCTGGGCTACGCGACCCTGGGCTACGCCAATCATGCGACGATCTTGCGCGCGGAGCGAGACGGCGCCGGGATCACCTTCCTGTTGCCGGACGTGCTGTACGCCGACGGCTGCTACGCCGCGATCGCCGAGCGCCTGACCGACCGCCCCTACGCCGCGTTCAGCGACGGGATCAACGCCTTTCGCGCGCCCGTGCTGGCGGCGATGAAGCCGTTCATCCGGGACGGGATCCTCAGCGCCCCGCCCGCCGCCGTGACCGACGCCGGCGCGCGCGCGCCAACCTTGCGGACGACCCATTCCTTCCTTCAACCAGGAGACCGCGCCGTTTGCGCCTATCCAACCCGCGTCATTTTCCCGATGGCGGAGGGGTTGCGCTCGCACGCCTTCATGATGCTTCCCGCCTATGTCAGCCACGCGGCTTTCGCGCCGATGAAGATTAAGAGCTATGGCACGATGGACGGAGTCTTCTCCGAGCATGTCCTCAACCAACTGCGGGATGAGGAGATCGAGGTGATCGCCCCGCCCGAGTTTTCCTTCGTCGAACTTTGCGACGACGACGGAAACTATGCGCCAATGCTGGACAAGTCGTTCGCGGAGGGGGTGCGGGACTACTTCGTCGCGGGCTGCTTCAACCGCCGTCGTCACCGGTTGTTCCGCCGCCCGATCCTGTTTCCCACCCTGTCGCCGCCGCCTTACGCGACGCCGTTCAGCGCGGATGAGGTCGCGGCGCGGTTGAATGAGGTGGATGCGCTCTTCGCCCATGATCCGCTGCTCGTCGACATCGACGCGGCGCATCAGCGGATACGCGAGCTGCATTATCCCCGCGCCGCAACGCCTTCGCGTTGATCAAAAGACTTTCTCCGCCGACTTCTCCATGCTGCAATTAACGACGATGTCCTCGACTTCACAGAAAATGTCGCCGGGCGAAAGATGAGCGCTCTGGCGGCGTCCTGCGCCCAGGCCGGCGTCGAACTTGCCCAGAGCGGCGCCTTGGCGGAGGCCGCGGCCTATTTCTGGGCGGCGCGGCGGTACGCGCCAAGCCCGGATCCGCGCGATCCCGTGGCGGTCTTTCAGGCCATGCTGTTCGATCGGATCGAGACCGCGCTCGCCGCTCAAGATGCGGAAACCGCCCTCCGGCTGGACGGCTTGGGCGCGCTGTTCGATCCCTCCGCGCGCTCCCGGCTTTCGGCCGAGCAGGCGGCTCGGCGCGGGGCGGATCGGGCGCTCGACGCGGATCGCGCGCTGCTGGAGGGGCGAGTGGAGGGCGGGGCGGGCAGAGCCCGTGCCGCGCGCGCCGGCAACCCCCGCACCCACCCAGAGAGCCAGTCGGGGCGTCGGGTCCATGATGAAGCGGTCGCGCGGTTGCTGGAGCGGGCGAAGCTTGCGCCTGGGGCGTCGCCGACGCGCGACTCCGCCCTTTCGCTCGCCATGGCGGTCGCGATGGGCGCGACCGAGCGGCGGCTTGAGTTGCTGGGTTTGCTCGAAAGCCTCGGCGATTTCGCCACTGTCGTGACCCTGTGCGAAGAGATCGAGACCGATCCATCGACGCCGTTCGAGGCGCGGATCGACAGCTTGCGGCGACGCGCGAAGGCGCGGGCCAAGCAGGCCGGCAGAACCGACGCGGAGGCCGATCTCGCCGCCGCTGAGGCGGCGCGGGAGTGGCTTGTGTCTTTGGGGCCGGCCGAGGAGCTGGACACGGAGCGGCTGAGAAGCCGGGCGAATCTTTGCTATGGCTGGCGGGGCTATCGGCGCACTCTCGACGATCTGCGCGAACTCAAGCGCCGCCAGCCCAGCGACCCATGGATCGCCTATAATCTCTGCGTCCTGCTGCGTCATGCGCAGCATCCAGACCTTGCAGGCTCGGCCGATTTGATCGCTGCCGAAGCGGCGGATCATCTGGCTAATCTGCGCGTGCGCTTCCACCTCATGCGATCGATGGGGGCCATGCCGCAGATGATGACGGTCGCGACGCGCCACGCCCTGTCCAGCCCGGCCTTTTCGGCGGCGCCGGATCTTTACGCCATGGCGCTGGATGAGGAGGCTGAGCCGGCGGAGCGCTTCGCCCGTCCACGCTCGGGTCTGCCGCTGGTCTACGCGACTCTGGTGTGCTGGGGCGACGCCTATGTCGATCTGATGGAGCGAACCTGCATCGCTTCGCTTCTCGCCCCTGGCAACTTCCCCGCCCTGGCGGAAAAGGCCGATCTGGTGTTGGAGCTTTACGCGTCGGCCGCCGATCTGCCCCGGCTTCGCGCCTCGGCGCCGTTGCGCCGGCTGGCCGGCTGTTGCGAGGTCAGGATCTACTGCTTCCCGCCCTCCTTCACGCGCGCCGGAACCGCCCTCAACTACGTGATCCTTGGCTTCGCCACACATGCGACCATTCTGCGGGCGGCGCGGCTGGGCGCCGATCTCCTGTTCCTCTACGCGGACGTCGTCTATGCGAGCGACAACTTCTCAGCCGTCGCGAAACGGCTTTCCAAGCAGGGGAGGGTCGCGCTGTTCACCGACGCGCTCAATCTGTACGCGACGCCGATGCTGGAGCGCGTATCGCCGCATCGCGACGGGCTCGCTCTGATCCTCTCGCGCGACCAGATGCTTTCCGCAGCGTCTCACTGCCTCGCCAAACGAACCTCCTACAGCTTTTACCGCGCGCGCGACCAGAGCACGCCCAACGAGGTCTGCCGGATCATCTTCCCGACCGATCGAGGGCTGCGCACGCACGGCTTCGTGATCGCGCCGCTCTATGTCAGCCACGCCGCCTATGCGCCGGTCGTTCACACCGATTTCGCGACCCAGGACGGCCGCTTCGTCGAGCATGTCCTCGATCAGGTCGAGGAATCGGAGATCGAGGTGCTGTCCGGCGAGGAGTTCTGCGCGGCGGAGCTGTGCGACGGCGACGGCATGGCTTTCCCGATGGTCGATCTCGGCTGGGAGCGGGCGATCGAATCCTATTTCCTTGGACACAGCTTGAGCCAGCGGCGGCTCAGCCTGTTTCGCCGCCCGATCCTGTATCCGGGTTTGCATCCCCCCGGCGAGACGCTGTTGGCCGACGCCGCCGTCGACGAACAGGTCGGGCGCGTGCTTGCGCTGTTCGACGCCTCGCCGCATCTGGTCGACGTCGCGGCGGAGCAGGCGCGGATGCGGGCGCTCCTCTACCCCCGGTGACGGGCGCCAGCCTCAGTCGGCGGCGTCGCGCCGGTCGATCAGTTCGAACATCTTCACGTCATAGGCCTGAAGGGCCGCCCAATGCGCCGCTGCGTCCTCCGAGAACAGCGCGCGCGTCACGCCCGCCACCAGCTTCGGCACGGCGATGTTCATGGCGTTGATCGAGCTGCCGCTGGCTCCGAAGCTGACGCTCGACCCGATGTTGAAGACGTGGATATGGCGCAGGAAATCCGGCCCGTCCGGCGTCTTCGGCTGCAGCGCATAGTCGGCCGCGAGATAGGGGAATTCCGCCAGCCGGTCGTCGCGCTCGTCCGCCGGCGGCTGATAGCGATCGGACCACAGCGCGATCTGGTCGGCGTAGGGGGCGAGCTCCGGGCGCTTCGAGAAGTTGCAGCGAATCCCGGTCCCGCAGATCAGGAAATCCGCGCGGTGCGCGCCCTGCGCGGTGGTGATCTCCACCTGATCGCCGACCACGCGCGCGCCCTCCCAACCCGCTCCGGTGTGGAGCGAGAAATTCGGCAGGGCCATGCAGCGGTGGTAGGTGTCCGGCGGGAAGCCCTCGCGCAGACCCAGGATGTGGCGCATGAAGCGCCAGCGCCAGGCATCCTCCAGGTCGGAGAGGTGGCGCAGGAAGCCGTTGAAGGTGAGCCAGCGGAACGGCTGCACGCGCTGGATCTCCGACCGGCGGCAGAACAGATCCACGCGCGCGCCGGCCTCGGCGGCAGTCGCCGCATTGTCCATCGCCGAAGCGCCGGCGCCCAGGACCGCGACCCGCTTGCCGCGCAGCCGTTCGAAATCGATCTCGTCCGCCGTATGGGCGCGGAAGCGCTCCGGGAGTTTCCGCACGAAATCGGGCATCCACCACTCGCCGCAACCGTCCTGGCCGGTGGCGAGGACGAGCTTGCGGGCGACGATGGTCTGGCCGTTGACCACGCAGTCCAGCATCCCGTCCGCGCGTGGGTTGATCGCGGTCAGCGTCGCTTCATTCCGCACGGGCAGGGCCAAGGTCTCGCGCACCCAATGAAGATAATCGGCCCAATCCTCCTTCGGGATCAGCGCCAACGCGCGCCAATGGTCCGCGCCGTATTTCGCTTCGTGCCAAGCCTGGTAGGTCAGCGACGGCACGCCCAGATCAGGGCCGGTGAAGTTCTTCGGGCTGCGCAGGGTCCGCATCCGCGCATAGGTCATCCACGGCCCTTCGCGCTGGGCCGGGGCCTTGTCGATGATCAGGAAGTTCGGCGCCCGTTCGCGCAGCAGCTGGAAGCCGGTCGCGATCCCGCTCTGCCCGCCGCCGACGATCAACACGTCCAGCGCGCGGGTTCCGTCCGGCAAATGGCGCGGGGGCACCCAATCCGGCTCGGGGTGGCCGATCATCGCCAGATCGGCTTTCACCCGCGCGGTCAGCGCTGCGAGAGACGCGGACTCATTTGTCATCAAGTTTCCCTTCTTCCGCCCGACGCTCCAGTTCCCGGCGGAAATCCTCCGTGGTCTGCACCTGGGGACGTGGCGGACCAGAGTAGGGATCCATCTTAGACTCGCTTTGCACGATCACGCGACAGTCCGCGCACATCCGGATGCGGTCGATCGTCGCGTTCTCGGCGTACATCCAATGCACGCCGCCGAGCTTGGTCAGCACCTTCTCGATCGTGGACTTCACGCCGAACGGCTTGGCGCAGCGGATGCAGCAGAACGGCTCTTCCGCCTTCACTTCCCGGCGCTGCTTGGCGGCGTTGGTGAAGTCGAAGCGCGGGGCCAGCGTGATCACCTTCTCCGGGCAGGTCTGCTGGCACAGGCCGCATTGCACGCAGGCGTCCTCCGTGAAGCCGAGGAAGGGTCGATCGGGGTCGTCGCTGAGCGCGCCGGTCGGGCAGGCGGAGACGCAGGACAGGCACAGCGTGCAGCCTTCGGCGTTGACGTTGATCGAGCCGAAGATCGCCCCCTGCGGCAGGATGATCTGATCCAACGGGGTCGGCGCCTGCGCGTGCAGATGGGCCAGCGCCAGCTTCGCCAGCGGCCGCTTGTCGCCGACGGGCGCGAAGCGCGCGGGCTCGGCCCCGGAGCGCGCGGCGAGGCCGGTCAAGGCGGTGGAGAGCGCGTCCGGGTCATCGGTCTCGATCAGCCCGATTCGGCCGGAGCCGTAACCCAGCCCGCCCAGCAGCGCCTCCATCACGCCGATCTGGTGCGGCAGTCCGCCGAGATCCTCGCCGCGCTGGCCTCGGGTCAAGAGGCGGATCTCGCTCGCGCCGTAGGCCAGGGCGCCGGCGAAGAACTCGATCCCCAGGGCCGAGGCGCCGACCGCCTGAAACGGAAGCACATGGGCCGGCAAGCCGTCGCCGTAGCGCGCCAGCGCGTCCAGGATCGGCTCGCCATGGGCTTCGTCATGCACCAAGAGGATCGGGTGCCGGCCGCCCGCGTCGTGATAGCGGGTTAGCAGGGCGCGCAGCCGGTCCAGCAGG
>JBMLRS010000152.1:0-11620 GCA_049240905.1 Elsteraceae bacterium | reverse complement strand
GCATGCGGCGGCATGCCGGTCCATAATCCAATCTGCTGGCGCAGGGCGGCCAGCGCAGGGCGCTTGAAATCGGGCGGGTCCGACTGGTCCAGCCCGCGCGGCTCAAAGCCGGGGGTCGCGGGCGGCGGTTCCTCCAAGGCCGGCGCGAAGCGGGGCGCAAGCTTGCGCCAAGCCTTCCGGATCGCCCGCGCCCTTCTGGTAAAATAGTAGTAATGTATGACCAGCGCGATGAGCAGAATGATATCGGCCATCGCGAGGACTCAGCTCAGCCGGCGGACGCCGATCAAGTGGCGCGGACGCGGGTCGAGAAGCTGTTCACTTCCTCGCGCAGGATGTCGGCGTCGCGCACCAGATCGCTGGCGGTCATCAACACTTGCGCCGCGACCTGGCTGCTTTCGCCGACGCTGGCGTTGATCTCCGTCACCAGCTTGCTGACCGTGTCGGTGCCGGCGGCGGCTTCGCGCACATTGTTGGCGATCGCCACGCTGGCGCCCTGCTGCTGCTCCACGGCTTTCGAGATCACATCGGTGATCTCGTCGATCGAGGAGATGATGCCGCCGATCTCCTTGATCTCCACCACCACCTGGCCGGTCGCGCGCTGCATCTCCGCGATCTGCGCGCCGATCTCCTCGGTCGCCTTGGCGGTCTGGTTGGCGAGGTTCTTCACTTCGCCGGCGACCACCGCGAAGCCCTTGCCGGCCTCACCGGCGCGGGCCGCTTCGATGGTGGCGTTCAGCGCCAGCAGATTGGTTTGAGCGGCGATCTCGTTGATCAGGTTGACCACCTGATTGATCCGTTCGGCCGCGACCGACAGGCCTTCGACCGTCCGATTGGTCTCCGACGCTTGCGTGACCGCGCGATGGGCGATCTCGGCGGAGCGGGAGACGTCTCGCCCGATCGCGAAGATCGCGTCCGACAGGCCGTTAGCCGCCTCCGCCATCGCCTGGGTGCTGTGCCGGGCGCTGTCCAGCGCGTTCGACACCAGTTGCGAACGCTGGATCGTGTCGTCGCTGGCGCTGGTCATGGTGGTCGCGCAGAACTGCATGTTCTCGACCGACTTGGTGACGCCCGCGAACACGCGCTGCACGCTGGCCTCGAACCCGTCGGCCAGCTCCAGGCGGGTGCGCACCTTCTCCTCCGCCGCGCGCGCTTCGATCGCGCGCTGCTCGTCCATATGGCGCATCACTCGCTCGTTCATCCGGCGGATGATCAGTTGCATCATCTGGAAGGCGAAGAAGGGCCGCTGAGAGAACAGCTCGAACACCTTGCCGGCGGTGATCGACAGCATCTCAACGTCGGTGTCGCACACGGCCGAGGCCGTGCGCTTGCGCTCGGACGAGAAAATGCCGATCTCGCCCATCATCGTGCCCGGCCCGAGGGTGAAATCGACCTCCACCAGCCGGATGCGGCCGGACTTCACCACGAACATCTCCTCCGAAATGTCTCCCGCCTTGAACAGCGAGGCCCCGGCTGGATAGCGGCGCAGCGTCATGTAAGGCGTCAGCCAGTCCGCCGAGACCCCGGCGTGCGACTCCGTGGCGAAGGAGAGCAGCTCGCGCAGCTGGACCAGACGGATGGTGAGGATCGCCGAGAGCAGCGCGTGCGTCAGCGCCAGCCCGTAATTCTCCATGACTCCCGCGGCGATCGCCATGCCGGCGGCCAACACCGGCAGCGCGTAGCGCAGCGTGATCCGCAGGGGCACGAACAAGGCCCCGGTCAGCAGAACGGCGAGCAGGGACGCGATGATTTCAAAAGGGGTCATGGGGCGTGGCGCTTCGTCCGAGTGGAGCCAATGGCGAGCTATCGATACAACAACTGAGCGCAAATAACCTGTGACGATTGTTCCGCTAAGCCGTCATAAATTGACAGAAACATCTGCGCGAACCCGAAATCAAGGTCGCTGCGTCATCTTCGCCCATGGCGCGCCGACAGCGGGAAGGCGCGGACGGTGGGGCGCGCCAACGGTCCGAACGCCTCCCTGCGCGAAAACGCCCCTCCGCTACGCGACAAACTTGACGGTGATCTTGCCGAACTTGCCGTAATCGGCGACGGCCTCGGACGGGTTCGGCGCGAAATGCAGGCCGGTCATGCTGCCGGTCGGCACGATCATGCCGGCGGCGATCCCGCGATGGCGGCGCGCATGGTTCGCGAGCCAGACCAGAGCGACCACCGGATCGCCCAGCACGGCCGCGCCGGTTCCGGACTGAACCATCTTCCCGTCGATCGTCATGCTCGCCTCAACGGCGATCAGATCGACCTTGCGCCAATTCGCGATCGGCTCGCCCAGCACGAAGTGGCCATGATAGCCAAGATCCGCGATGATGTGCTTGCCGCCGATCTTCATGCCCGGGAGGAAGCGTCCGTCCAGCACCTCCACCGCCGGAATCACGGCGTCGACGGCGTCCAACACTTCCTCGCGTGAGTAGGGCGCGTTGCGGCCTTTCAGCGGCGTCTTAAAGCGGAAGGCCAACTCGGCCTCCATGCCGCGCATCCGCGCCTGTTTGGCGCTCAAGCTCACGCCATTGGCCAGAATGCGGTCGGCGTAGATCCGGCCGGCGAAGGGGCCGGGCAGACCCAACGCCTTCTGCGGCGCCGGATTGGTGGCGCCCACTTTCCAGCCGCCCAGCGGCAAGCCCAGCTTGGCGACCAGCGCGTCCTGGATGCGATAGGCGTCGCTCAGCGTGGTCGGACGACAGGCCTCGGGCAGAGCCTCGATCGCTTTCCCTTTCAGGAAACAATCCGCCAGAATGTCGACCGCCTGCGAAATCGCCGCTGCTTCCATGAAATTTCTCCGTTGATTGATGTCAGACGACGCGATGGCCAGGCGTCCTGCCGGCCAGCACGTCCAATACCCCGGCGACCACGTCCGCGCCGATCCGCTCCATCGCCTGGGACGAGGAGCCTCCGACATGCGGGGTCGCGATGAAATGCGGCTGCGCCAGCAGCGGATGATCCGCCGGCGGCGGCTCCACCTCGAACACGTCGCAGGCGGCGCCCGCCAGCTTGCCCGCCGCTAAAGCGCGCGCCAGGGCCGCCTCGTCGATCAGCCCGCCGCGCGCGGTGTTGATCAGCAAGGCCGACGGCTTCATCAGCGCCAGCTCCGCCTCGCCGATCAGATGCCGGGTCTCCGCGTTCAGCGGCAGATGCAGACTGATCACGTCCGCCTGAGCCAACAGCGCCGACAGGGACTCCGCCTTTTCCCACTCGGTCCAGACCGCGGCGGGGGCATGCGGGTCATGCCCGATCACCCGGCAGCCGAGCGCCCGCTGAAACAAGGTCGCCACGCGGCGGCCGATGTCGCCCATCCCGATCACGCCGACCGTCAGGCCGGACAGCTCGACGCCAACCTTCCAGGCGCCGGGGATCGGCTGTCCCGCGCGCAGGCCGCGATCAAGCGCGGAGATCCGCCGGGCCAGGGCCATCGCCATGCCCAGCACCAGCTCCGTCACCGACGCCGCGTTCGCGCCCGGGGTGCTGACCACGGCGATTCCGCGCTGCTTGGCGGCGGCCAGATCGATGTTGTCGACGCCGACGCCATGCTTGCCGATCACCTTCAGCCGCTGACTCGCCAGGATCTTCTCGCCGGGGATCGGCAGGATACGGACGATCAGCCCGTCAGCCTCGACCGCCCAATCCCTGGTCTTGGCTTCCTCCGGCCCCACGACGATGGCGTGCTCCGCAAGCGCGGCCATGGCGGAGGCCGCGATCGGCTCAATCACAAAAACCGTTTGCATGGCCTCAGTCGCCGTCCATCGTGACGGCTTCGCGGAACGGGCTGGCCGGATAGACGCCGAGGATCTTCAATTCGCGGCAGAAGAAGCGCAGCTCCTCCATCGCCAGACGCATCGGCTTTTGGTCGGGATGACCGTCCGCGTCGGCGTAGAACTGAGCGACGACGAACCGACCGCCGACCATGTAGCTCTCCAGCTTCGACAGGTTCACGCCGTTGGTCGCAAAGCCCCCCATCGCCTTGTAGAGCGCGGCGGGCACGTGGCGCACCCGAAAGACGAAGCTGGTGATGGAGGGCCCGTCGTTGGCGTCCGGATAATCAGCCACCCGGCTCAACACCACAAAGCGCGTGGTGTTGTGCGGTTGGTCGCCCATGCCATTCGCCAAACTGACCAGACCGTAGGTCTCGCCGGCGAGCGAGGAGGCGAGCGCGGCGCAGGTCACGTCGCCTTTGGCCGCGACGTCGGCGGCGGCCCCCGCGGTGTCGGCGTGCACCACAGCGTTCAGACCGAGCCGGCGGACCGACCGGCGGCATTGCGCCAGACCATGCACATGGCTGTAGACGGTCTTCAGCCCCTCGATGGTGGCGCCGGGCGGGGCCAGCAGATGCATGTCGATGGGCAGGAAATGCTCACCCACGATATGCAGGCCGGAGTTGGGCAGCAGTTGATAGACGTCGGCGACGCGGCCGGCGACCGAGTTCTCGATCGGAATCACCGCGCGATCGGCCTTGCCGTCGGCGCAGGCCGCGAAGGCGTCCTCGAAGGTCTCGCAGGGCAGCGTCTCGGATGTGGGAAACAGCGACCGGGCGGCCAGATCGGAGAAGGCGCCAGGATGGCCCTGGAAAGAGACGCGACGAATCAGCGGATCGTTGGACATTGAGGTTCCTGTTTTTCCTTAAGGCCGTTTATTTCGGCGCCATGCGTTGGCGCGCCATTTCAAGATCTTCCGGCGTATCGACGCCGAAGACGGGATCGTCGATCAGCGCCACGTCGATCCGCATGCCCGCCGCCATGGCGCGCAGTTGCTCCAAGCCTTCGCGCCGTTCGATCGCCGCCGGCGGCAGGGTGACGAAGCGATCGAGCGCCGCCCTGCGAAAGACGTAGAGTCCGATGTGATGCAGATGCTCGCCTTCGCCGCTGGGGATGGCGACCCGGCTGAAGTAGAGCGCGCGACCGCTCATTCCATCGGCGTGCGGCTCGATCGCCACCTTCACGAAACTGGGCCGGTTCAACTCAGCCTCGGAATGGATCGGCGTGGCGAGCGTGCCAATGTCGACGTCCGGGTCCTCCATCAGGCGCGTCAGGCGCGCAGGCAGTTTCGGATCCATAAGCGGCAGATCGCCTTGCAGATTGACCACGACGTCATAGCGCCCCATCGGGTCGGCCATGGTCAGAGCGGCATGCACCCGGTCGGATCCGCTGGGCAGATCGGGATCGGTCATCACCGCCCGGCCGCCGACGGCGTCGATCGCGTCAGCGATGGCGCGATCGCCGCAGGCGACGACGACCGGCCCGATGCCCGACTCAATTGCGCGCCGCCAGACATGCACGATCATGGGGCTGCCATGGATGTCCGCCAACGGCTTATTGGGAAAACGCGTGGCGGCGAGGCGGGCGGGAATGACGATGATCGCGGGCATGAGAATGACGATGGCCAGACAAAAGATCCGTCAGCATATATCGAGTGCGCGCGGTCTGCGCCAGTAGCGCCCGGCGGAGCGCGCGCGGGCGCGGAGCCAACCCGCCAGGAGATATCGACGCAGGAAGCGATGCGCGGGTTGAAACCGGGGCAGTCATCGGATTAATGTCCGCGCGTCGCGGACGCCGTAACCTTTAGAGTCTTTGGCATGAATAGTTTCGAATTGAATAAGATCGCCGCAGCGGTCTTGCTGGCGGGGATCATCGCGATGGTCACCGGATTTTTGAGCGATGAGTTGGTGAAGTCCAAGCCGCTGAAGGAATCGGTCTACAAGGTGCAGGGCCTCGAAACCGCCGCGCCCGCCGACGCCGCTCCAGCCGGAGAGCCGGAGAAGATTGAGCCGATCGCGCCGCTGCTGGCCGCCGCCAAGGTCGCCGACGGCGAGGCCGCCGCGAAGAAATGCGCGGCTTGCCACAGCTTCAATAAGGGCGGGGCCAACAGGGTCGGACCGAACCTTTGGGATATCGTCGGCGCCAACCATGCGCATATCGACGGGTTCGCTTATTCCGCGGCGATCGTCGGCATGAAGTCGAAGCCTTGGAATTACGAAGAGCTGAACGCGTTCCTCCTCAATCCGAAGGCTTACGCGCCAGGCACCAAGATGGCCTTCGCCGGCATCAAGAAGGCCGAAGAGCGCGCCGCCCTCATCGCGTATCTGCGGACCTTGAGCGACGCGCCCAAGCCGCTGCCCTAGCCACGCCGGATGGGATCGCCCGCATCGACGATCGCGGCGGCTCTGCCCGTCGCCGATCGTCTGGCTTCGATCGCTCGCCCGATCGTAGCCAGATATTTCCGGCAGCCGCTGGACATCGAGACCAAGGAAGATCTTTCCCCGGTCACGGTCGCCGATCGCACGATCGAAGCGGCGATCCGGGCCGAGCTGAAGTCAGTTTTCCCGGATCATGGCGTGCTCGGCGAAGAGTTTGGCGACGATCGAATCGACTCGGAGTGGGTCTGGGTCATCGATCCGATCGACGGCACCAAGGCCTTCATCACCGGCAGCCCGCTGTTCGGGACGCTGATCTCGCTCTGCCACTGGGGCAAGCCAGTGGTCGGAGTCATGGATTGCCCGGCCTTGAACGAACGCTGGGTCGGCGCGACCGGCCATGGCGCCTGGTATAACATGGGCAAGGTGAAGACCCGGGCCTGCCCGAAGCTGAACCAAGCCATTTCGTACTCCAGTTCGCCGCAGATGTTTCAAGGCGTCGACGAAGCGCCGGCCAAGCGTTTCGCCGAGGCGGTGAAGCTGCCGCTCTATGGCGGCGACTGTTACGGTTACGCCCTCATGGCCGCCGGATGGAGCGACATGGTGCTGGAGGCTCGCCTCAAGCCCTATGATTACTGCGCGATCGTGCCGATCATCGAAGGCGCCGGCGGCGTGGTGAGCGATTGGGCGGGCCGGCCGCTGGTGATCAATTCCGACGGCCGGATGCTGGCCTGCGGCGATCCAGCGCTTCAAGCGCAAGCCGTGGCCGTCCTTGACGCGGGATAACGGACACCCATTGTATAGCGAGGCTCGCCCCGAGCCTGCCGACGGGCGCGGTTCGCTGGCGAGCGCCGACCGCTTGTTCGCCCCATCGATCGATCGGCGGCGGATCGAGCAATCGCGACCAACCGAGACAGCCAGGGATTAAGCCATGCTCCGACCCATCGCCGCCTTGCTCGTCTCGGGCCTGCTGACGATGGGGGGACCGCTGTTCGCCGCCGATCCGAAGCCGGTCCACGGCCTTGCGATGCATGGCGCGCCCAAATACCCCGCCGACTTCAAGCATCTCGACTACATGAACCCGGACGCGCCAAAGGGCGGCGACGTTCGGTTCGCCTCGATCGGCACTTTCGACAGCTTGAACCCTTTCATCCTGCGCGGCGTTCCAGCGGTTGGACTCACCGGCCTGTTCGACACGCTCCTGCGAAGCTCCGAGGACGAGGCCTTCACGGCTTACGGCCTGCTGGCCGAGACCCTGGAGGTTCCGGACGACCGCAGTTGGGTGATCTTCAACCTCCGCCCCGAGGCCCGCTTCCACGACGGAACTTCCGTCACCGCCGAGGATGTCGTCTGGACCTTCGACACGCTGCGGACCAAGGGACGCCCAAGCTTCCGCGCCTATTACGCCGATGTCGAGAAGGCCGAGGCGCTGACGCCGCTGCGGGTGAAGTTCACCTTCAAGCCCGGCGTGAACCGGGAGCTGCCGCTGATCATCGGCCAGATGTCCGTGCTGTCGAAGGCCTATTATCAGAAAGTCAATTTCGAGCAGACCTCGCTTGAGCCGCCGTTGGGAAGCGGCCCCTACAAGGTGTCGAGGGTGGAGCCCGGCCGCTCGATCACCTACGCGCGCGATCCGAACTATTGGGGCAAGGACCTGCCGATCAATCGCGGCCGCAGCAATTTCGGCACGATGCGCTATGACTATTACCGCGACGCGACTGTCGCCGTGGAGGCGTTGAAGGCCGGCCAGTATGATTTCCGGCTGGAGAACTCCGCCAAGAACTGGTCGACCGAGTATGACGACCTGCCGGCGTTGAAAAGCGGCGCGCTGGTGAAGAAGGAAGTCCGAAACGAAATGCCCAACGGCATGCAGGGCTTCGCCTTCAATCTGCGCCGCCCGATCTTCCAGGACGTGCGCGTGCGCAAGGCGATCATCGAGGCGTTCGATTTCGAATGGTCGAACAAGACCCTGTTCTATGGCCTCTACGCCCGCACGGCGAGCTATTGGTCGAACTCGGAGCTGGCGGCGCGCGGTCTGCCGCGAGGCGAGGAGCTCGAGCTGCTGGAGCAATTCCGCAAGGATCTGCCGCCCGAGCTGTTCACCACCGAGTACAAGCCGCCGGTCACGGACGGATCGGGCAATCTGCGCGACAACATTCGCACCTCCTTGCGCCTCTTGAGAGAGGCGGGCTGGGAAGTGAAGAACAACAAGCTGATCGAGACCGCCACCGGCAAGCAGATGGAGTTCGAGATCCTTCTGGAGAGCCCGTTGTTCGAGCGGATCGCCCTGCCCTTCATCCGCAATCTGGAGCGGCTGGGGATAGTGGTGAAGCTGCGCACCATCGACCCCTCACAGTATCAGAACCGCCTGGACAATTTCGATTACGACATGACCGTGGTCGCCTTCGGGCAGTCGCTGTCGCCGGGCAACGAGCAGCGCGAGTATTTCGGCTCCGAAGCCGCCGACATCCCGGGAAGCCGCAACGTGATCGGGATCAAGAACAAGGTGATCGACGCGCTGATCGACAAGGTGATCGCGGCGCCCGATCGGGAAAGCCTGATCCAGCGCACCCGCGCGCTCGACCGTGTGCTGCAGTGGGGCCATTACGTGGTGCCGCACTTCCACAGCCGGGTCTATCGGATGGTGCTGTGGAACCAGTTCGGCTTCCCCAAGACCCCGCCGAAATATGGCGTGGCGCTAGACAGTTGGTGGATCGATCCGGCGTTGCAAGCGGCTCTGCCGCGCCGCCCGGCGGCCGGCCAAGGCAATCCATGACGCCTTCCCCGGCATGACCGCCTACATCCTGCGTCGACTGCTGCTGATCATCCCGACTTTGCTCGGGATCATGATCGTGAATTTCTTCATCGTGCAGGCCGCCCCCGGCGGCCCGGTGGAGCGGACGATCGCCGAGATCCGCACTGGCGGCGCCGGCGCGGACGTCACCGGCCGGATCAGCGGCAACATGGGCGAGGAAGCCGGCGGCGGACGCGCCGCCTCCAACGTCACCGCCGGGGAGAGCGCCACCGCCTACCGCGGCGCGCGCGGCCTCCCGCCCGATCTGATCAAGGACATCGAGAAGCTGTACGGCTTCGACAAGCCGCCGGTCGAACGCTTCCTGCTGATGCTGAAGAACTACGCGACCTTCGATTTCGGCAAATCCTTCTTCCGCGATCGGACTGTGATCGAACTGGTCGTGGAGAAATTCCCGGTCTCAATTTCGCTGGGGCTGTGGAGCGCGCTGATCATCTATCTCGTCTCCATTCCGCTGGGCGTCGCCAAGGCGGTGCGCGACGGCAGCCGTTTCGACGTCTGGACCAGCACCGCCGTGATCATTGGCGACGCGATCCCCGGCTTTCTGTTCGCCGTGCTGCTGGTGGTGCTGTTCGCCGGCGGCAGCTTCTTCGACTGGTTTCCGTTGCGCGGCCTGACGTCGGAGGGCTGGGAGCAAATGTCCTGGCCGGCGCGGATCCTGGATTATTTCTGGCATCTCGCGCTGCCGATCACCGCGATGGTGATCGGAGGGTTCGCCGGCCTGACCCTGCTGACCAAGAACTCCTTCATCGAAGAGATCGCCAAGCAATATGTCGTCACCGCCCGGGCCAAAGGGCTGAGCGAGCGCCGGGTGCTCTACGGCCATGTGTTCCGCAACGCGATGCTGATCCCGATCGCGGGCTTTCCGTCGGCGATCATCGGCATCCTGTTCACCGGATCCTTGCTGATCGAGGTCATCTTCTCGCTCGACGGGCTTGGTCTGCTTGGGTTCGAGGCTGCGATCGGCCGGGATTATCCGGTCATGTTCGGGATCCTCTACGTCTCCACCCTGCTCGGCCTGCTGCTGCGGTTGATCGGCGACATGATGTATGTCGCCGTCGATCCGCGCATCGATTTCGAGGGGCGTTGATGGCGCTGTCTCCCCTCACCCGGCGACGGCTGCATCACTTCCGCGCGAACCGCCGCGGCTTCTGGTCGCTGTGGATTTTTCTCGCGATCTTCGGCGTGACCCTATTCGCCGAGTTCATCGCCAACGACCGTCCCCTGCTGGTGCGCTATGACGGCGCCTTCTATTTCCCGGTCTTCGTCAGCTACCCGGAGACCACCTTCGGCGGCGAGTTCCCGACCTCGGCGGACTATCGCGACCCGGAAGTGAAGCGCCTGATCTCCGAGAAGGGTTGGGCCGTCTGGCCCCTGATCCCGTTCGACTACAAGACCGTCAATCGCGAACTGGACCGCCCGGCCCCCGCGCCGCCCTCCGCCGTCAATTGGCTGGGGGTGGACGACCAGGGCCGCGACGTGCTGGCGCGGCTGATTTACGGCTTCCGCATCTCCGTGCTGTTCGGGCTGACCCTGACCTTCTTCTCTTCGATCGTCGGGGTTGCGGCGGGCGCGGTGCAGGGCTTCTTCGGCGGGACGACCGACCTTCTTTTCCAGCGCTTCATCGAGATCTGGTCCGGCCTGCCCGTGCTGTTCCTGCTGATCATCCTGGCGACCATCGTGGAGCCGACTTTCTGGTGGCTGCTGGGCCTGCTG
Organism: Elsteraceae bacterium; assembly: GCA_049240905.1. GTDB lineage: Bacteria > Pseudomonadota > Alphaproteobacteria > Elsterales > Elsteraceae > JBMLRS01. The sequence goes on along the minus strand of JBMLRS010000152.1, from coordinate 956 downwards.
CTGCTGTTCAGCTGGATGTCCCTGGTCGGCGTGGTGCGGGCTGAGTTCCTGCGCGCGCGCAATTTCGACTATGTCCGCGCCGCCCGCGCGTTGGGCGTCGGCAACGTCACCTTGATGTGGCGCCATGTGCTGCCCAACGCCATGGTCGCGACCTTGACCATGCTGCCGTTCCTGCTGAACGGCTCTATCACCGCTTTGACCTCGCTGGATTTTCTGGGCTTCGGCCTACCCGCCGGCTCCGCCTCGCTGGGCGAACTGCTGGCCCAGGGCAAAGGCAATCTCCGCGCCTGGTGGTTGGGGTTGACCGGCTTCCTGTCGATCGCGGTCCTGCTCAGCCTGATCGTGTTCGTGGGCGAGGCGGTGCGCGACGCCTTCGACCCCCGCAAGGCGGTCACGTGAACGAGTCCCTGCTCTCCGTCCGCGACCTCGCCATCCGCTTCACCACGCCGGTCGGCTCGGTCGACGCGGTGCGCGGCGTCTCCTTCGATCTGTCGAGGGGGGAGACCCTCGCGTTGGTGGGCGAGAGCGGCTCCGGGAAATCCGTCACTGCGCTCTCGATCCTGCAACTGCTGCAAAGCCCCCCGGCCAGCTACCCCTCCGGCAGCGTGAAGCTGCGCGGCACGGAGATGATCGGCGCGCCGCCTGCGCTGCTGCGCTCCCTGCGCGGCGACCGCGCGGGCATGATCTTTCAGGAGCCGATGACGGCGCTGAACCCGCTGCACACCGTGGCCCGGCAGATCGGCGAATCCTTGCAACTGCACCGGAAACTACCGGAGGACAAGATCCGCGCGCGCACGCTGGAGCTTTTGGAGCTGGTCGGCATCGATCGACCGGAGATGCGGCTCGGCGCCTATCCGCATCAGCTTTCCGGCGGGCAGCGTCAGCGCGTGATGATCGCCATGGCGCTGGCGAACGACCCCGATCTGCTGATCGCCGACGAGCCGACCACCGCGTTG
>JBMLRS010000151.1:0-1968 GCA_049240905.1 Elsteraceae bacterium | reverse complement strand
GGACGGGACTGAACATAGGCCCAGACCTCCAAAGCCGCCTGCAGGCGGCCCGGCGGCAGTTTCAGATGGGTTTCGCGCAGGATGCGCTCATGCTGCTGCTTGTAGCCCTCGCTGTCATGCGTGAGGTAGCAACCGCTGCGGATCAGCTTCAGGATCGGGCGATTGCCCAGCTTGGCGTTTTCGAACCGCTCCCCGACCCGATCATAGAAGGCGCTGCCGCCGGCGCTCAAGATCACGGGGCGGCCGGGCTCGATCACTCCCTCCGCGCAGGCGGTCTCCGCCACGGCCAGCACGTCGTCCAGCAGCGCGTCCACTCCGGCGGTGTCGCCAAGGATGCCTTCGAAGCATTCGACCCCCCGCAGCTCCAGTCCCGGCGCCTGGGAAACCAGCCGCGCCAGCGCCACCGCGTCCGCGCGTGAGCGCGCGCCGGTGCGGCCGCCGGCCACGCCCATCTCGACCAGCACCCCAAGCGGCCGCTTCAGCGCGCCGGCGCGGGCCGCGCCTTCCGCGAGCGCCGCGATCCCGGCGGGGCTGTCGGCCAGCACGATCAATTCGAAGTCATCGTCCGCGGTCAACGTCGCGAAGCAGGCGTCGACCGCCGCGCGGCCGACCGGCTGATTGGCGAGCACCGCGCGAGGGAAACCGAAATGCCGCAGCACGGCCAACTGTTGCGTGGTCGCCACCGTGATCGCCCAGGCGCCCGCCTCATGCTGCATGGCGTAGAGCTGCGGGGCCATCGAGGTCTTGCCGTGGGGCGCGATCGCCAAGCCGTTGGCGGACAGGAAGGCGCTCATCCAATCGCTGTTGGCGATCATGCGGTCGCGGCGCAGCACCGCGGCGGGCAGCGGGAGATCCCCTGCGAGCAAGTTCCAGCCTTGGGTCGCGATCTCGCCCAGGCTGAGGGGCGCCTTCAAGGCGGGCACGCCCTTTACCACCGCAGTCAGCGGCGTGCCAGCGATCTCCGCGCCGTTGCGCGGCGGGAGCGGCAGAACAGGGGGCTTCGAAGGGCTGACGGCCATGGGGCGGGATCCAAAAGCAGGAGGAAGCGAATGATTGAAGGGACGGAGGGATTCGTTACGTCGGCCGCCCCGCGCGCCGGTGCGTCGCGGGTGGGTCGGACTGGAGGATGAGGGCGATAAGTGTGATCACAAGAAGCGAGTTTCGGAGCGCGAAGACTATTGTCAATCCTCTTTCCGACTTTGGCCGATCCTTCGCAATAATCGTCGGTCGCGGAGGGTTGGGCGGCTGGCGCGCTGGCCAGCGCATTAATCTTTATATAACTTTGGCGCTGGCTTAGAGTGAGTTCGGTTGGAAGTGGAAAGAACGCGCCGTGATCGCCCTTGAGGCGAAAACTCCTCCTGCCTTCGTCCCCATTCGGGCTGCGGCGGGAGCGCGAGGGTGATGGACGACAGGCGCCGATGACTTCGATCGATCCGTCCGGGCCCCAAGGAATCATCGCCGGATTATTCGGTAAGCTGAGCCTTCGCGGCAAATTCTCCGTCCCGATCGTAATCCTTATCTTCGCCATCATCATTGGCTTTTCGTTGGGTCTGTTCGTCAAGCTGCGAACCGACGCCTTCCTGGCGGAGATGCGTGGCGTGCATCAGCCGCGACTGGAGCACGCCACCGAGGCGCGCAACAGCTTCGCCACCGCCAAGCTGCACGCGATCCATTTTTTTCTCGCGCCGAACGCGACCCAGCGCGACGCCGACCGCCGCGCCTTTTACGCCGGGTTGGACGCGACCGACGAGGAACTGAAGAAATTCATGGATCTGGGCGGCGCGCAGTTCGTCGTCGACGCGGCGGGCGAGGTGAGGCGCACGCTGCTGACCATCCGGGCGATCGATCCGGAGAGCGTCGCGGCGTCGGTCGATTTTGGATACAGCGCGGGCGATCTAGCCGATCTGTTCGTCTCCCGCACGGATCTTTCCCCCGCCTTGGAGACGCTGCTCGATGGCGCCCGCGATG
>JBMLRS010000150.1:0-8388 GCA_049240905.1 Elsteraceae bacterium | reverse complement strand
GGGGTTCCCCTTGGGCGCAACCCCAGCCGCGCTGCTTTACGCGTGGAATGTTCAGAGGCGTCAGGCCAAGAGGCGCCGACCGTAAGTCTCCAACTCATCGTGGTGCAGCAGCGCGACCCCTGACTTCGCGGCCAGCTGACGCGCGCTCTTGGTGAAGGCGGCGTTCGAGACCACCACGGCGTGTTCCGCATCCTCAAACTGCCGGCCAGCGATGATCTCCTGAACGGCGGCGTTCCCTACTGGCCGATCGTAAAGCTTGCATTGCAGCACCAGGCGTCGCCCCGCAGCCTCCGCCAGAACGTCGACGCCTTGATCCCCGCTGGCCTGGGTCGGCTTCGCCCGCCATCCAGCCGCCTTCAGCCTGTCCGCGCAGAAATGCTCATAGGCGACTGGATCCATCCCAGCTTCGAAGGTGACGACGCCCGCGTCCCGCGCTCTAAGCCGCCGCTCAATCGCGCGAAACGCGACCTGGTCGATCTCCGCAAGACTGTCGGAGAACAAGCGACGATCCGCCTTGCTCAATCCGGGTAGGAACACAGTCTGAACGAAATGGCTGACCTCTTTCCTCCAAGGACCCAGGATGTCTCGCCCATAAGCGTCTTGGACCACCAGCTGGCGGCGACGGCGCGCCAGCGTCTGGAGATGCGCTCCGATGGGCGCCGCCAAGAGCGCGCGCCGTCGAAAGGGCCGCAGGATCAAGCGCGTCAGAATGACGCCGCCAACCGCCGCCGACAGCCAACCTGGAGCGGCGGCCACGGCGTAATGGTTCGATCCAAGCCCGAGGGCGATCAGCGCGACGCCAAAGACGGTGAATGCGAGGCCGAGGATCCACACGGGCGGCCGCGCCAGGACGCTAGGAGGCGCGCAACCGATCGCGGAGATCCGCCAGCACCTGAATCACTGCCTTGATCTCCGTCGCTATGTCGGAGGTCACCGCGAGGGAAGCTGCGAGGACCGGGGCGCCCATCGGGTTGTTCGCCGAGGCGGTCGTCGGGCCTCCGGCGGGCGCGCCGAGCTCGAGCTGTTGAGGTTGACTGGGCGGCTCCGGCGCGATGATCTGCTGCGTCGATTGATCGACGACATCATCCTCGCCTTCGTCCTCCTGCGGGCCGGGGCGGCTTGCGACGCCGCGCAGCAGCTTCTGCACGCCCTTGATGGTGTATCCGTCGCGGTACAACAGCACGCGTATCCGACGGAGCAGGTCCACGTCCTCCGGCCGGTAATAGCGGCGACCGCCGCCGCGCTTAAGCGGTTTGATTTGCGGAAACTTGCTTTCCCAGAAGCGCAGCACATGAGGCTGGACGTCGAGATCCGACGCCACTTCACTAATGGTTCGGAAAGCCGCGGCTGACTTACCGCCGCGCCGGGCCGCCAGATCGTTGGCCGCTGTCGCGCTATCGACCACGGCGGCGGCCCCTCTCAATCATCATGATCGCCGTCTGCTTCATCAGCGATCTGCTCGCCATTGATCCGGCCTTTCAGCACATGGCTGGGACGAAACACCAGCACCTGTCTGGGCAGGATCGGCACTTCCTCGCCGGTCTTGGGATTGCGTCCGATGCGTTGCCCCTTGCGGCGCACGCTGAAGCTCCCGAACGAGGAGATCTTCACCATCTCGCCACGCGACAAGGCGTCCGTGATCTCGCGCAGAACCGTTTCCACGAGTTCAGCCGACTCATGACGCGACAATCCGACTTCGCTGTAGACCGCTTCGCTCAATTGGGCGCGGGTAACCGTGGCCGCCGACATCCCCGTCTCCACTAATTCAATCGATTTCTTAACAGCCCGCCTGAAAGCCGTCAATTACAATAGGATAGAGGGAGAAGCTCAATTCAAGCGATGCGTCGCTTGCGATGCGTAAACTGACTAGAATCGCACCAGGGCGGAGCCCCAAGTGAAGCCCCCGCCCATCGCTTCCATGATGAGCAGATCGTCAGGCTTTATTCGGCCGTCCGACACCGCGGCCTCCAAGGCCAAGGGGATCGAAGCGGCGGAGGTGTTCGCATGCCGATCCACTGTCACCACTACCTTATCTGGGGAGATGCCGAGCCTTTTTCCAGTGGACTCGATGATCCGTTGGTTCGCTTGGTGCGGCACCAGCCAATCGATGTCAGCCGCCGTCAATCCATGGGAGTCGAGGGCCTGCTCCGCAGCCTCCGCCAGACGCACGACCGCATGACGGAACACTTCTCGCCCATCCATATGAACGACGCCGGTGGTGCGGGTCGAAGACGGCCCACCGTCGACATAGAGCCGGCGATATTCGCGTCCGTCGGAGTGAAGATGGGTGGACAGGACGCCACGATCGCTGACGTCGCCGACGCCCGGCTCCGCGCGCAGCAACACAGCCCCGGCGCCGTCGCCAAACAGCACGCAGGTGGTGCGGTCGTTCATGTCCAGCAGCCGGGTGAATGTCTCCGCCCCGATCACCAGCGCCGTGCGCGCTTGACCGGTCTTCAGCAAGCTGTCGGCGATCGACAAAGCGTAGATGAAGCCGGAGCACACCGCCTGCACGTCGAACGCGAACCCGTGATGCATGCCCAGCATCGCCTGAACCTTGGTCGCCGTCGCCGGGAAAGTTTCATCCGGGGTGGTCGTGCCAAGAATGATCGCGTCAAGATCAGCCGGCGCGACCCCGGCCGAAGCCAGAGCCTTCAGGGCCGCTTCGCGGGCGAGATCGGAGGTCATCTCGCCTTCCGCCGCGCGATGGCGCTGGGTGATGCCTGAGCGTTGACGGATCCATTCGTCCGACGTGTCCACGCCCTCCGCAACCAACTGATCGTTGGTCACGACGTTGGATGGCAGATAGGCGCCGACGCCGACTATCCGCGACCTCAGGATCATCCCACCACCACCTGGGGCGCCGGCATGGAGAGGCCGCTTCGTTCGCCCGTCTCAGCAAGATTGCCGCGGATCTTGTCCAGGAAGCCATGCATGGTCATGTCGACGGCGACGCCGATGGCGTTCGCGAAGCCTAGCGCGTCAGTGCCGCCATGGCTCTTCACCGCAATGCCGTTCAGCCCAAGAAACATGGCCCCGTTGTAGCGCCGGGGATCCGTGCGACCGCGAAAACGCGAGATCGCCGGCCGTGCGAACAGATAACCGAGCTTGCCCCAGAAGGAATGCTTGAAGGATTCGCGCAGATAATGGCCGAGCAGCCGAGCGGTGCCCTCCGCCGTTTTCAGGGCGACGTTCCCAGTGAAACCATCTGCGACGATCACGTCGACCGTTCCCGCAGCAATGTCGTCGCCCTCGACGAACCCGTGAAAGCATTCGCCCAAGTGAGTCGCCCGGATCATAGCGGCCGCGACGCGCAGTTCTTCGCGGCCCTTAAGATCCTCGGCGCCGATGTTGAGAATGCCGATCGTCGGCTTGGCGACGCCCAGCACCGTCCGCGCGAACACGTCGCCCATAACGGCGAACTGCAACAGATTTTCCGCCGAACATTCGACGTTCGCGCCGAGATCCAGCATGACGCTCTCGCCGCGAGCGGTCGGAAAAAAGGCTGCGATCGCGGGACGATCGATCCCCGGAAGGGTGCGCAGCGACAGTTTCGCCATCGCCATCAGCGCGCCGGTGTTTCCAGCGGAGACCACGGCGCGCGCTTCGCCGTCAGCCACGGAGTCAATGGCCAGCCGCATGCTGGAGCGACGGCCTGAGCGCACCGCCACAGACGGCTTGGCGTCGTTGGCGATCACCACATCGGTATGGATGATCCGGCTGGATTCCAGCAGCCGCGGCAGACTGCTCATCACCGATGTCATCCGCGATTCCACGCCGAACAGCAGGAAACGCACGTCCGGGAAGCGCTCGCGCGCGATGTCCGCGCCACGCAGCACGATCTCCGGCGCGTCGTCGCCGCCCATAACATCCAACGCAATTGTGACCGTCTTCGTCATGTTAAGCGAAAATCCGTCGTTTTGCGGCGGGGGGATTCCCCGCCGAACGCTGCGTCAGATCCCCGCGCCATGAAGTGGAGCGTCACGAACCCTGCGGCGGGGCCACCTCGCGGCCGTCGTAGTGCCCGCACGCCGAGCAGACGTGGTGCGGGCGCTTCAACTCGCCGCAATTCGAGCATTCGCCGTAGGCGGAGCCCTTCAACGCATGGTGAGAGCGCCGCATGTTGCGCCGCGACTTCGACGTTTTCTTCTTTGGAACGGCCATTTCCAGAAACCCAGAAAAAGGAAAGCCGACCCTTGAGGTCGGCAAAGAAGGGCGTGATTAACGGAAAATCGGGAAAACGGCAAGAGCGCCAAGAGGAAAACTTGCTCATCCCGCCTCCTTGCGCTTGGCGAGCGAGACGAAGGGCGACGGGCGGGTGGGCTCCGGCTCCACCGGCTCGGTCTCAAGCACCACCCTGTCCTCTTCCTGCGGGGCTGCGGGCGCCGACGGATGGCGCGGAAACGGATCGAGCGCGAGAGAGAGGTGCTGGGCGACGACCTCGCCGATGTCGAGCAGATCGCCCTCCATCGGCTCGACCGACTCATCATCCGCTTCGATGTCGAGTTCGGCGGCCAAAATCTCGGCCGACAAGTCGAACCGGATCTCCACCTCCTCCTCCAGCTCGGCTGGAACCGGCTCCAACGTGACCACGCATTCCTGAACGACCGAGGCCGAGAAACGCGCGGCGAACGCCACCTGGGTTCCGGCGCGATCGCGGCGCAGCTTCACTTCCGCGGTCAATCGTTCGATCGCGATCAGGTCGAAGCGGGCCGCGAGCGCGGCGCGCTCCTCTTGGTTCGCTTCAATCAAATGGCGGGTCCAGTTGGAGGAGATTCGATCCAACGGTATCGGGCGCGCAAACTCGTTCTGCAGATCGGTCGACATGGCGGCTCAGGCGAGAGCTGGAACGGCGGGCCAGGACAGCGGCTCAACTGAGAGCATGCGCTGATCCGACAGCCCCTGCAACGCCGCGTCGACGTTACGCAGATAAGAAGACATCCCCGCCAAGGCGGCCGGGCTCGGCGGCGTCGGCGCCGCGCCATAAGCGTTGCGGGTCAGGGCGTCCCGCAACACGGCGTCCCCTTTCGCCAGCCCCTCGTCATAGGCGGTGATCCGGCCGTAGAAGCCCTTCGCCATGGTTTTCACGCGATCGCCCACGACGATGTCGCTGGCCCCCATCTCGCGCAGGTTCTGATCCATGTCCTGAAACAGAATGTCGAACAGCCGCTGGCTCACCGGTTTCGCCTCCGGAATGCGCTTCAGTCGCCGCATCACCAACCAGGCGTGAAGCGCGATCGCCTCAAACCGGCCGTCAAGGCTGTCCGGAAGCTCCATCGCTTCGAACAGCGCCGGGTTGCGCGCGGCCCCGACGATGTCGATATAGCGTTGCGTCGCGGCGTCAATGCGAGGAGTGGCGCGAAACCAGGAAAGCATGCGGACCATCAGCTCCGATCGAGGGACGCGGCATGAGATTGACAGCAATCCAGGCAAACCGCATGTATGGGGCGAGAAATGGAGCGCCCTTGATGCGGATCAATCCCCAGGGAAAATCAGCGCGCCTTTTCAAAGCCCCGGTATGGATGTCTCTGCGATGAATTGCAAATTTCGGATTATCGGCGCCGCCTTCCTGCTTATGGGCCTGAGCGCGTGTTCCGCGATCGTCGACACTCGGGGCAATATGTTGACGCAGGATCAGATCGCCATGATCAAGCCCGGCGTCGATGACCGAGACCGGGTGCGACGGGTTCTTGGATCGCCAACCAGCACCAGCGCCTTCGACCAAAGCGCTTGGTACTACATCGCGCGCAGAACCGAGACGACCGCCTTCTTGACGCCGAACGTCGTCGAATCCCAGGTGGTCGTTGTCCGCTTCACGGATCAGGGCGTGGTCAGCGAGGTCGAGCGGCGCGGCGCCGAGGCGGCCGCCGAAGTGGAGGTGAGCGACCGCGAAACCCCGACCGCCGGCAACAGCGATGGGATCTTGGCGCAATTGTTCGGCAATATCGGCCGCTTCAGCAAGGCGGGCGGCGGCCGCCCAGTCAGCACGACGGTTCCGCGCAGATAGCGGCGGAGCGCGCCAGCGCGCCCGCGTCGCCTCCTGAATTTAGTCTTCGACTGATTCCGTTTGATGCGCGATGGCGACGCGCTGCGGCCCGGGCGGAGTCGTCATGACATCAGCCGCGGGCTTGATCGGCCCATAACGCCCCTCGATCTTGGCCCCGTTCTCGATGCTGATCGTTTCATGGTGCACGTCGCCTTCGACATGCGCCGTGCTCATCAACATGACGGAGCGCGCCTGGATGCGCCCTTGGACTCGACCCAGGATGCGCGCTGTGTCGGCCTTGATTTCGCCGGAGACGCGGCCGCTGCTGCCCACCGTGACGCTGCCGGAAGTGACGTCTCCTTCGACGATCCCGTCGATCTGGATGTCCCCTTCCGTCACGAGGCTGCCCGTGACGCGGAGATTCCCGCTCAAGATCGACAGGGGAGCGGGACCGGTCGCTGATTTCGACGAAGCGTAGGACGACATGATCGACACCGATGGCTGTGGCTGAGATTGCGATTGTGGCGACGGCGAGGCTGTCGCCGCGGCGGCCTCCTCGGCTCGCTTTCTCCTATTTTTGAAGAGCATTGCGATCGAGCTCCAGGAAAGGCAGCGGATTACGGGCGTTGTTATTGATCCTGACTTCATAGTGCAGATGCGAGCCGGTGCTGCGGCCGGTTCTGCCCACTTTGCCGATCACCTGGCCAGTCTTGACCTGATCGCCTGGCTTGACGTCCACCGCTGAGAGATGGGCGTAGCGGGTGACCACGCCATAGGCGTGGCGGACGTCGATCATATTGCCGTACTCGCTGTCGGAACTGACTCCACGGACGACGCCAGGCGCCATCACGCGAACGGGCGTGCCGATCTCCGCGCGCAAATCGGTTCCGGGATGCACCGCGGTCAGCTTGGTCAAGGGGTCGACCCGTAACCCAAAGCCGCTCGAGATATCCATGCGGCCGATCGGACTGCCGGCAGGCAGCAGCTCCATGACCTGACGCAGCGCCTCGATGCGCTCGATGCCGCGGGCGACGCGGCCCAGCTGGGGCGATCGCTCAACGTCGTCCAGCGCCAGCGAGATGTTGATGTGCGAGAACGGCGGGGCCAAGGCGATGAGCGGACCGCCTTGATTGGTCTGCGCGCGCGGTCGGGCCCCGCTCAGCAACTGCTCCACATTCAGACCGGTCCGAGCCAGCGCGCGCTCCGCCGCCGTGAGCTGCTGGCGGACCTGGTCATCAAGCCGAGCCGCCAGCGACTCCTGGACAAGCCGGGCGACTTCCAGGCGATGCTCGAGCGCGGCGGTGCGCTCCGCCATCTCTGCGCTTGTCTTGGCTTCCGCAGCCGCAGCGGCCGCGCGCTCTTCGGCGGTCAGCAATTGCCGCGCGAGCGCGTCGCGGCTCTGGCGCTGCTCCTCGATCGCGCGACGCAGTTGAGCGGCCTCGATCGCCGCCTCCGCCCGGTTCTTTTCCGCCAAGGCCTTCGCCTCGGAGCTGAGCCGGGCCTGCATCGCGAGCGCCTCCGCCCGCGCCCGCGCGCTCTCAAGCTCGCTGGTCATCTGATCCTGGTGCCGGCGCGCGTCCTCCAAGCGCCGGCGCAGAGACGTCGCCTCCTCGCTCAACACCAGTCGGGTGGATTCCGCCTGGGTGGTCGCTTCGAGGCTGGCGCGCACCTCCTCTTCCTTCTCGTCCAACTGCGACTGCAACGCCGCTACGTCGCGACTGTAGGCCGCCAGTTGATCCGATCGTTCGGTGACAGCGCGCTGCTCTTCTCGGTACTCGTCCCGCAGCGCGGCGAGCCGAGCGTCCGACGCTTGAATCTCCGCGTTGAGCCGGTCCAGCGTCTCCTCGGCCGCCTGCTGCGACCGCACGCTGATCCAAGTCGCCGCGCCGAAACCCAACAGCGTCAGACCGACCGCGCCAACCAGGGAGAGCGCCGCGACCTGCAATCGGGTGGTCAGAAGAAAATACCGAGACCCAAGGTCATGACGGATCAGGATCTCACGCGTCGGCAACCGACGAGCGGTTTCCCGCCGCGCTTCACGCGCCCAGCCCTTCACCCGCTCGATTGTTATGGGCATCCCACCCCCGTCACCACTCCCAAGGGGCGCCGCCCGCCTCGAGTCGCGGGAACTAAGCACGGAAAATCCGGCCTGTGAAGTCGAAGTGAGGCCTGTCACAAAAATAATACGCAGAATTTCGGATTAAACGAAAAACCCGCCTTGGTCAGTCAAGACCAAGGCGGGTTGATCGCCTAGACCTAAGTCATACCGTCTAGAATTTAGCCAGCACCGCCAGCAGCAGGATCGCGACGATGTTTGCAATCTTGATCATCGGGTTCACGGCCGGGCCTGCGGTGTCCTTATAGGGATCGCCGACGGTGTCGCCCGTGACCGCCGCCTTATG
>JBMLRS010000149.1:4364-5860 GCA_049240905.1 Elsteraceae bacterium | reverse complement strand
TCCACCACCTTGTCGACCGGCTGGGCAGGGACCGCCTCGGCGCCGCCGGCGTGCAGGACGACCGAGCCCTTCTCGCTGCGGGTGAGGGCTGCGATCTGGCATTGGCCTTTGATCGCCGACGCCGCTTCGTCGAAGCTGGAGGCCCCGGTCAGCGCCAGGATCTCGGTCTCGTTGGCGAACAGGATGTCCACATGATGGGCGACCAGATCGCGGAACTCGTCGCGGTAGCGGTTCACGCAGAACGCGTCGGACAGCGACAGGGCGACCTTGTGGCCGCGCGCCTGGGCGATCTCGGCGGCCTTGCGGAAGGCGGCCTTCGCGCGCGGCGGATCGAACAGATAGCCCTCAAGATAGACCACGCCGGCGGTGCCGATCTGGGCGGCGTCAAGATCCTCCGGGCCCAGATCCACGCAGGCGCCGAGGTAGGTCGCCATCGTGCGCTGCGCGTCCGGCGTCACCAGAACCAGACAGCGCGCGGTCGAGGGGCCGGTGGTCGCGACCGGGGTGTCGAAACCGACGCCGAGGGCGCGGATGTCATGAGCGAACACCTTGCCGAGCTGATCGTCCCGCACCTTGCCGACATAGGCGGCGCGGCCGCCGAAGGAGGCGAAGCCCGCGATGGTGTTGGCGGCGGAGCCGCCCGAGCTTTCGAGGCCGGGGCCCATCTTGGCGTAGATCCCGTCGCCTTGCGCCTCGTCGACGAGAGTCATCGAGCCTTTGGTCAAAGCGAGTTCGGCGAGGAGCCCATCGGTCGTGGTCGCGATCACATCGACAATCGCGTTGCCAATCCCGACCACCTCAAGCGGCGCGGTCATGAGACATATCCTGATGCTGGAATTTTGCGGTGCAATATAGGTTTAGCGCCCGAAACGCAACAGTCGCCGGGGTTGGCGCGCGGATTCCTGCCGGCGCGTGGCGCGATGGGCGCAGGCGGCGCCGCGAATTTCACATCGCCCCACGCCGCAGGCGGCCTGAAACTCCGATTGAACGCCGTGGTTTCGTGAATAAATCTGGCAAATACGGCTTGGAATAGCGGGGGTCATTGGCTAGTATCCCTACTTAGTCACTGGATTTCTTTCAAAATCAATAGGTTAGCCATTTCCGCGCCGGCATCGGCCTCTGATCCGGCGGCTGGAGAGGGCTAAACCGACAAAGGGACCTTGCCGATGGTGCTGACCCGAGTCTCCGCGGTCCTTCTGCTCGCGGGCCTGGCCCTTGGGGCGTGCAGTTCAGACCCAGAACCCTTGTGGCCGGTCGCGTCCAGCGCGCCGGGCGGAACCGCTGGCCGGATTAACGCCGCGCCGCTGTCGCCGCCAATGGCGACGCCTGCGCCCGCTCCGGGCACGCCCACGGGCGTCACCGCGCCCGCGGTCGTTTCCGCGTCCGTGCCGGCCGGGGCCTCGAGCAACACATTCGTCGGACAGAAGGTCGCGGCGATGCGGGGCGATTTCGGCCGCATGCAGGAAATCTGCGACCTCGCCGAAGAGTTCGGCGCG
>JBMLRS010000149.1:0-4354 GCA_049240905.1 Elsteraceae bacterium | reverse complement strand
GCAGACGGAGCACAACGCGCAGTTCCAGGCGATCCGGTCGGAAGTGCGCCAGGCTGGTGAGCGCTATTACGCGACGATCGGTCAGGTCAGCGCCCGGCTGCAGACCGGCACCACCCCCGGCAACCCGCTGGTCACCCAGCAATGGAATTCGGCCCAGGCGGAACTGGATCGGCTGGCCGACGGCGTCGGCCGGCTGAACAACCTGTCCTCCGCCGTGGCGGCGAACGCGTCGCTGGCGTCCTTCCTGTTGGATCAGACCCGGTCGAGCTACAGCATCTCCGGCGCGCTGGACGAGGATCATCGGGCGCTCGCGGCGTTGGAGGACGAGATCAACCGCTCCACGGTGAGCATCGATCGGCTGATGGCGGAACTGTCGGACGAAGTGTCGCGGCAGAACGGCTATGTCTCGGCGGAGCGGCGAAACATGACCGCGCTGGCGGTGGCGATCAAGAGCGGCCAGTTCTTCGGCAGCAGCCTGTCGACCCGGTCGTTCAATCCGGGCGTCAACGCGCCGGGATCGCCCTTGAGCCCGACCTCCGCGCCGAACCTCTCTGGCCGTCGCCCGCTGGCGGTGATCAAGTTCGACCGCCCGAACGTTCCCTATCAGCAGCAGCTCTATTCCGCAGTCTCGCAGGCTGTCGAGCGTCGTCCGGACGTGACTTTTGATCTGGTCGCGGTGGCGCCCAACAGGGATGGGGCGGGTCAGGCCGGGCTCGCCTCCACCCAGGCGCGCCGCAACGCCGAAGCGGTCTATCGCTCGCTGACCGAGATGGGTCTGCCGGCCGACCGCGTGGCTTTGTCCGCGATGACCTCCGGCGCCGCCGACGTCAATGAGGTGCATCTGTACGTTCGATAAGGCCAAACGACTGTGAACGACGAAGGGCGGCGCTGGAAGGCGCCGCCCTTTTTCATTTTCAGACGGCTTATCTTTTCAGCGCGTCCTCAACTTTGTCTGGATCGCGAAAAGCCGAAAAAGCGCTCTTTGTTATGAGCTTCGGAACAAGATCGGCTCCGACGTAAGCCGATCTTGTTCTAGCGCCGCGCGCCGGCGGCGGCTGGACCTTGAGCGGCCGGCGGGGCCGGGCGCGGCATGGTGCCGTTCTGTATCGCGAGTTGGACGGTGGGGATCTTCATCAGATCTAAGGTCGGTTTGGCGACGCTCTGGCCGCCCGTCCGGTTGATCACGTCGTCAGCCTTGCGCAGCGCCTCGCTGAGATATTCGATGATACGCTTGTCCACCGCCTTGACGGTCGCGAGCATGGACTGGGCGTCCTCGATCGGCAGTCGCTGCGCCTTGATTTCGATCGACAGCTTCCGATAGGCGTTCTCCGGCGACAGCAGATCCGCCACGGTCAGGCCAAAGCGGTTCGGCACGCGGGTCATGATCACGTGCAGGTCGATCAGCGACAGACCGAACATGATCTTGCGAAGACAGTCCTCCCGACCTCCCAGCACGGCGTTGTGGAAGGGCAGGTTGCCGCGCGCGTCCACTTGAAGCAGCAGGGCCATCGTCGGATTGCTGGGGGAGGCGGCGGTCTTGTCGACCACCAGCACTTCGCGTTCGGTGTCCCCGCGGGCGTTGCGCTTCAGAACGATCAAATCCTCGTTCCGCAACATCCGCATCATGTCCGAGATGTAGGTTGGCTTGTTCGCCTGGATCGCCTTGCCCAGCAGGTTCTGGAAGATGCGGTTGCGCCGACCGAGGCGCCGGTAAATGAAGACTTGCTGATTGGCCTTGGCGGCCTGCTGGTCGCTGGCGGCCATCGCGGCGAAGGCGTCCTCGGCGATGGACTGCAGGAACTCCAGCATCTTGGTGAAGCTGTCGGCGTAGTTCGTCTCCGCCAGCCGCATCAGCACGCTTTCAAGCCGCGGGCCGGAGACATAGTCGAAGAAGCAGCGCGCGGTGCGGGCGCGTTCGATCTTGTCCGCCTTCGGGCTGGTGACGTGAGCGAGCAGGTGATTCAGCAGGCGAGCTTCATTGTCCGCGAGATCGGAGAAGAAGATGTTCGCCATCAATTCTCCCCGCAGCTTATCGTTGCTGATCACCGCGCCGGGGAAAGATTCCTCCATTTCGGCGATCGTGAGCGCCTTGGCCTGGAGCAAGCTGTTGATCGACTGCCAGCGCGGATTGGGAATCAACAGGCGGGCGAGCGGGCTCTCATCCTTATCGTTCTTGCGGCAATAATCGATCTCAAGCTGGATCAGCAGCTTGGCGATCTCCAGGCTGTCCTCGTCCTCGTTCGCAGTCAGATTGTCGGCGAGGTAGTGCCAGAGATCGTTGCCCTCCATGTCGATGTTGTTCATGAAGCCGGACACTTTGTCCGCGCTCGTGCTTTCCGCGATGAAGGCGCATGTGCGCGCGACCCCCAGCGCCATCGCAATGTCGCCATGGGCGAGCAAATGCTGGAGGTAGGTTTCGCCGACGCTGCCGCGGCTGTTGAAGAACAGATCCTGGCTCGCCTCGAGGCGGACCCAATCCTTCAAAAACGACTCAAGCGACCCCGTTCGGCGCGCGAATCGAGAGCGCACTTCCTGGTCCAGCGCGGAAATGACCTCATTCGGCGCGGGCGGCGGCAAGCGGCGTGGGGTCGTTACATCGTCGAAAGACACAAGAATCCTCTGTTTTTCAACGCTTGGCTCTCCCCGGTACTTGGCGTCGCGCCATTCGAAGAATCAAGCTTTGTGCCCTAATACCATGAACAACGCAATTGCCAGAAATTTTGTCTTTTTTTTGCGCGATGGGACACTAAAATCGACGTTATCCATTTGGCTCCGCTGACGGGTGCAGCCGCGCCGGCTGTCCCGCGCGCAGCGCCGCCAAGCTGGTTGGCGGCGTCAAGGACGCGGCGGAGCCGAGGCGGGGGCGCGCGACCGGCGGCCCATACCCATCGGGACGCCACGGCGTCAACCGATCGGCCAGCGCGAGATGCGGCGCGCCCTCAACCAATACCATCGCTCCGATCGGCAGATCCGCCCAGGGCGTGGCGTGGAGTCGACGTCGGTTTCCGTCGAGCCGTTCGGTGTGGAGCCGCAGATCCAGCGCGTCGGCGGAGAGCGCGCTGACGCCGGCGGCGTGTTTGAAAGACTGATACGCCTCGCGTCGACAGAGCGCGCAGGGGCGATGACCCGCGGCCAGGGCGGTGGCTTCATCCAGGAAGAACAGCCCGGAATAGCCGCCAGGCGGGGCCAGAGGGCGGCGCCAATTCTTGTAGCGCGTGAGGCAAATGATCCATCGACGCCCGGCCCATCGCAGGCGGTCGCCTCCGCTCGCCCCCTTCGGCGCCAGGCCCGCGCGGTCATGCAGGCAGCCGCGATTCCCAAAGAACAGCCCGCGCGCCGGGGTCGCGATCAGCCGGCTGTCCGGCGCGACCCGGTTCAATCGCGGGCCGGTCGGGTCATCCGGGTTGATCATCGCGCGATCAGGGCTCTTGGGTGCCGACGACGGTGTGCACCACCGAGATGGCGTCGCGCTGCAGGGTCAGCTCCGTCTCCGGATTGTATTGCAGCAGCTTCAGCTCCTGCGGCGTGAAGCCCAGGAATTCCTTCACCAGCACCGTTCGATCGAGCATCTGGACCACCACGCCGTTTTCCCAGCGCGGCGGCTTGAACGGGTTCACGAACAGGAGCGTGCCGGGGCGATAGCGCGGAACCATGCTCTCACCGACGACGTAGATCGCGTAGGCGCCGCGCACGTCGCGCAACATGGTCGGCCGATGCACCCAATCGATCGGGTCATCCAGATACATCTCTTGATCAGCGCCGCCGCGCGCCGCGCCGAGAACCGGAATCCGCTCCGAAAGCCCACCGGCGCCCAACGGCTTCACCGCCGCCGCGCGCGCTTCGGCGTCGCCCGTCGTGCGCAGCCCTTGCGGCCGGTCGGCCGGATCAAGCAGATCGTCCGGCTCCACCTGCAGCGCTTTTGCGAAGCGCAGCAGCCAGTCCACGGTCAGGCGGCGTTCGCCCTTCTCCAGACGGCTGATCTGTTGATTGGAGGTGCCGAGCACGGCGCCCAACTGCTCAAGCGTGAGATCGCGCCGGCGGCGCCATTCGCGGATCCTATTCATCGCGAATTCATATCTCAATTTGGTGAAAAATGCTTCAACCAAAATGGCGGAATTCTCTTGCAAGAAAACCACGAATCGTTCACGTTATATTCAACAACAGGAGACGCCGATGCCAAGCTCAGCCGCCCAGAAAACCAACCGCCGCCAACTGCTCGCCGCGCTCGCCTCCGCGCCGTCGGAGCGGCGCCAGCATGATCAACTCGTCGCGGAGACCCGCCTTGAACCGGGCGCCGAGGGTCAGCCGCGCGAGAAGACGGTCGGGCTGAGGGTCGCCGCCCAAACCCCGATCG
>JBMLRS010000148.1:1221-4118 GCA_049240905.1 Elsteraceae bacterium | reverse complement strand
GCCGCAAGCCGATCGCCCTCGTGCTGATGGATCTGCGCCTGCCCGACGCCAGCGGAATGGATCTGGCCAAGGAGCTGCGCCAGACTTCCCACGCAGGCTTGATCTTCGTCACCTCGGTGAACGACGAGATCGACCGGGTGCTGGGCCTGGAGCTGGGGGCGGACGACTACGTCACCAAGCCGATCGCGCTGCGCGAATTGCTGGCGCGGATCCGAAGCACTTTGCGCAGGGTGGCGCCGGCGGGCGAGGCCTCGCGCTCCGCCACCATGCGGTTCCTGGGCCCATGGGAGATCGACCTGTTCCGCCGCGAGGCGCGCGACGCCGCCGGGGCGGTCGCCCAACTGACGCGGGCGGAGTTCGATCTGCTGGCCGCCTTGGTCGAGGCGGACGGCCGCAGCGTCGCGCGCGACCTCCTGCTGGACGTGGTGAGCAACCGCTCCGAGGAGGTGTCCGACCGCACGGTCGACACGCTGATCAGCCGTCTCCGCGCCAAGCTTGAGGCGGACCCGAAACAGCCTGGATTGGTGCTGACCGATCGCGGGGTCGGCTATCGGGCGGCGGTCGGGCGACGCTGAAGCGAAGCCGCCGCGATCGTCGCGCGCGCCAGACAGGCCCGCAGATCGGATTGCGCGGCGCTGACGCGGCCCGCCTCCAGCGCGCGCGCGACCGCCGTCAGT
Organism: Elsteraceae bacterium; assembly: GCA_049240905.1. Classification (GTDB taxonomy): domain Bacteria; phylum Pseudomonadota; class Alphaproteobacteria; order Elsterales; family Elsteraceae; genus JBMLRS01. Next base: position 3,441 of record JBMLRS010000148.1, on the reverse strand, counting down.
TCCGGAAAGCCGAACTGGCCGGCCGCGCTGGCCAAGCGATGCGCCGCCTGCTCCAGGCCGGATCGGTCTCCGGCCTGTTCGCAAGCCAGGATCGCGGCGCCCTCCCGGTCGATCGCCGCCAGGAACTGGTCCAGCAGATCATCCAGGACGGCCGGCTCGAAGGCGTCCATGAAATCCGCCTGATGGGCGGGGTCGGTTACGGGGGGAGCGGTCATGCCTTCAGCAACCAACGCGCCGCCGCGCTCTGTCAACCGTCGTCGACAGCCGAGTCAAACGCGGGACACAAGCCGCTGCTAGAACTCCGACTGCGCGCTTCTGACAAGCGCGATCGCAGGAGGAGCCAAAGATGAACCGCTCAGACAAATCGCCTTCCCCGCACTCGACCTCGCAGGTCGACCATCACGCCGACGCGATCGCCGAACTTTACGCGGAACTCGTTGCCGCTTGGCCGCGGGTGGAGGAAAATGGAAATAATCCCCGCTCGTCCGCTGCACCATACGGCGGGGTCATTCGCTTGAGGAGCGTCGCCAAATGACACGAATCGTCCGCGCCGCTTTCTTGTTGGTCGCGCTGACGCTCGCCGCGATCGGCGGCGCGTCGGCCTCAACGCCGACGAGCGGCGCGAACGCCGCCGACGAAGTCGTCGTGATCCGGTCGACGTCAGAGGCCTATCCGGTCGGCAGGACTCTCTCCCTCTCCAAGGACAAGCTCACCCTCACCGGCGCGCAACGGCTGGTGTTGGTCGACGGCCAAGGCGCGTTGCGACGGTTCAACGCCCCCTACGCCGGGCCGATCAATCAAGCCGCGGCGGAGGGCGCCAATCCTGGCGTCGCCTCCGTGGTCTCGGTCTTGGCGGCGCTGCTGGCCGATCCCAGCCGCAAGGCGGACGCGTTGCGCTCCGGCGGCGGGTCGGCCGAGTTGCCGACCCCCTGGGCGGTCAGCGTGGAGCATAGCGGCCCGGCCTGCGCGCAGACCGATCGCCTGACCCTGTGGCGGCGCGACGGGGCGAGGGACTCCAGGCTCGTGATCGACATGGGCGCCGGCGGCAAGAAGGCGCGCGCGAACTGGGCGCAAGGCTCCGGCATGCTGCCGATGCCCGCCAGCCTCTTCACCAGCGGCCAGACCTATCTGGTGAAGGTGGACGATCAGGAAGTCTCGCTCGTGCTGCATATCGCGCCGACCGCCGCCGCCTCCCCTGTCGAGACCGCCGTATGGATGGCGAATGTCGGCTGCAAGGCGCAAGCGCTCTCGATGATCGACTCGATCCAGTGACCGCCCGGCGTCGACCGCTCCCATGAACCCGTTTCGCGTCGGACTCGCCGGACGGATCATCGCCGGTCTGCTGGCGATCACCGCCTTCTCCTGCGCCGCCGTCGCGTTGGCCGTCTTCTCCGTCAATCAGTTGAGCGCCGGGCTCGGCGTCAGCAACGAGGGCTTTCGGTCCGCCTTGAAGGCGTCCGACGTGGTGCGGCAAGGCGGCGCCGTCGCGACGATCCTCGCCTCCGCCGCGCCCCGCTTGAAAGTGGCGGCCAGTCAAGCCGCGCGCGAAGAGGAGGCCGCCCAGATCGCCCCGGCGGTGCAAACCCTGCGACGGCTGCTGGACGACGTCGGCGCGCTGAGGGTCGATGATCGCGCCGCCGCGCAAGTCAGGCGGGATGGGGCGGCGCTGATTGCGCGCATCGAGGCGTTGGACGGGTTGGTCGGCGCCCGCATCGAACAAGACGACGCCAATGTGAAGCTCGCCCGCCAATTGCTTGACGCCCAGTCGGAGATCGAAACGCTGGGCGACGCCTTCGAAAAGGCCGGGACGCCCGGCGAGAAATGGCGCGACGCGGGCTTCGACGTGACCGGCGAGCTTCTGCGCTATCTGGCGGAGAGGCAGGCGGCGGACCTCGCCCAGATCGAAACTCGCGCCCGGCGCTTCGCCACGAACTTGGCGAATGAAGCGGCGGGCCTGACGGGCGAGAAAGCGCCGGAGGCCGCCGCCCTCACCGCGAAGCTCGTGCGCCTGGCCGATCCCGCGACCGGCGTCGTCGCCGTGCGCCAGCGGCAACTGAAGGCGCAGGAAGCGATCGACGCCAACCAGCAACTCCGCAACGAGGCGAGCCTGGCCTTCGAATCTTCGGTGAACCGGCTGATCGACCGCATCTCCGCCGACGTCGACCGCAGCTCGGCCGACCTCGCCAACATGGTCGAGCGTCAGCGCGACTACCTGATGCT
>JBMLRS010000148.1:0-1211 GCA_049240905.1 Elsteraceae bacterium | reverse complement strand
ATGAAGGAGCGCGTGGCCGGCCGCCCCGCGCCGATCGACACCAGCGGCGACGACGAGCTGACCGACATGGCGCTGGCGCTGGAGCATTTCGTCCTCACCATCGAGGCCAACGAGCGCAACCTGCGCGTGGCGCGCGAGGCGGCGGACGACGCCAACCAGGCGAAATCCGCCTTCCTGGCCGCGATGAGCCACGAGATCCGCACGCCCATGAACGGCGTCACCACCATGGCCGAACTGCTGATCCGCACGCGGCTGAACGACGAACAGAAGAGCATCGCCCAGGTCATCATCGACAGCGGCGTCAGCCTGTTGGCGATCATCAACGACATCCTCGACTTTTCCAAAATCGAGGCCGGCAAGATCGATCTGGAATGGGTCGACGCCGACGTCGCCTCCGTGGTCGACGGCGTCGGCCGCCTGCTGGAAGCGCGCGCGACCGAGCGCGGGCTCCAGCTGCAGGTGGACATAGACCCCGCGTTGCCGGCGCTGTTGCGGGTCGACCCGACACGGCTGCGCCAGATCCTGCTCAATCTGGTGGGCAACGCCATCAAGTTCACCGAAGTCGGGAGGGTGACGCTCGCCGTGCAGGCGCTGGGCCCGGCGGTCGAAGGTGAGGCGACGCGCGTCCGCTTCGCCGTGACCGACACCGGCATCGGCCTGACGCCCGAGCAGAAGAGCCGCCTGTTCAAGCCCTTCAGCCAGGCCGACGGCTCGATCACCCGGCGCTTCGGCGGCACCGGATTGGGTCTGTCGATCTGCAAGCGGCTGACCGAGATGATGGACGGCGCGATCGACGTGGACAGCGAGGCCGGCGTCGGCTCCACCTTCCACTTCACACTGTCCTTGACCGTGGTCGCGATCGAGCGCTCGGCCGCGCGGACACAGGCCGAGACGGGCGCGCCGGCCGCCTGGAAGGAGTGGGACGCCCCCGACCGCGAGATCGCCGCCGCCCAGGGCGCCCGCTTGCTCGCCGCCGACGACAACCCGACCAACCGTCTGGTGCTGGCCGCTTTGTTCGACCGGCTCGGCTATGTCGTCGATCTGGTCAAGGACGGAGAGGAGGCCTGGACCGCGCTGCAGGAAGGCCGCTACGGCCTGCTGCTGACCGACTGCCACATGCCGAACCTGGATGGATTCGCTTTGACCCGCCGCCTGCGCGAGGCCGAAGCCGACGGCTCCCGCCCGGACCGTCTGCCGATCGTCGCCCTGAC
>JBMLRS010000147.1:0-17947 GCA_049240905.1 Elsteraceae bacterium | reverse complement strand
TCGAAGGCGACGGACAGGCCGGTCTGCCCGGCCTCCAGCGCCTTGCGATAGAAGGCGTTGGACTCCTCCGCCGTGGAGAAGCCGGCATATTGCCGGATGGTCCAGGGCCGGCCAGCGTACATGGTCGCCCTCGGTCCGCGCAGATAGGGCGCAAAGCCGGGCAGCGAGCCGACATGCTCCAGCCCCTCCAGATCCGCCGCCGTGTAGAGCGGCTTCACGTCAATTCCCTCCGGCGTGCGCCAGACCAGATTGGACGGATCGCGTCCCTTGGACTCGGACGTGGCGAGCGCGACCCAATCAGCGGGAAAGGCAGGAGGAACTGTCATGGCGGGGTCCGATATGCAGACGTTTGAAGAGTTATAAGCCCTTTATCGCGATCACGAAATCACCCCGTCCGCCCTCAGCTTGTCGCGGATCAGGTTCTTCGGGATCTTGCCGTAGCCGGATTTCGGCAGCTCAGGCCAGAACACGAAGCGGCGCGGCCGTTTGTAGCGGGCGAGCTTGCCGTCCAGATACGCCGCTAGCTCCTGGTCGGTGGCCTGGGCGCCGGGCTTCAGCACCACGGCGGCGATCCCGATTTCGCCCCATTCCGGATCGGGCACGCCGACCACCGCGGCCTCCAGCACGGCGGGGTGGGCGATCAGCAATTCCTCGGTCTCGCGCGGATAGACGTTGGAGCCGCCGGAGATATACATGTCGGACTCGCGGCCGGTGATGGTCAGCAGCCCGCGCGCGTCTAAAAAGCCTAGATCGCCGGTATGGAACCAGCCGCCGCGGAAGGCCTTGGCGTTGGCGTCCGGGTTATTGTGATATCCGGCGAACACAGCCGGTCCGCGCACGCAGATCTCGCCGATCTGACCGGTCTCCAGCGCCGCGCCCTCGGCGTCGAGGATAGCGATCTCCATGCCGGTGCGAACATAACCGCAGGTCCCGGCGCCGGCCTCGTCGCCGTCCAGCACCTCTTTATGCATCCAGCCCGGCAGCACGGTGATGTTCGAGGTCACCTCGCCCAGCCCGTAATACTGCACCAGCGCCTCGCCCAGCTTCTCATAGGCGCGCTTCTGGTCCGCGCGATACATCGGCGCGCCGGCGTAGAGCACGGCCGAGAGCGAGGATTTGTCATGCAGATCGACGGCGGGATGCTCCACCAACCGCTTCAGCAGGGTCGGCACGGTGAACAGGGTCGCGACCCGCTCCTGCTCGATCAGCCGCCAAACCTCCGCTGGGTCCAGGCTGTCGGAGGCGGTGATCACCGTGCGCACGCCGCGCGCTGTGTGGGCCAGCATGTGAAGGCCGGCCGCGTGTGACAGCGGCGCCGCGACCAAGGCGGAGACCGCCGTGGTGAGGCCGGGGAAGAGATCGGCCAGATGATTGTTCATCACGAAGGTGAGCTGGCCGTGGGTCAGCACGGCGGCCTTCGATCGCCCGGTGGTGCCGGAGGTGAAGAAGAACCAGGCGGGATCGTCATAGACCACCTCCGCCACCGAAGCGCGAGCTCCGGACGTCGCCGCCGCTTCCCAGTGGTCCCCGCCGATCTCCCACTGTTCGATCGGGCGCAGGGCGGCCGCATGCTCGGGGAAGGCGCCGTCGCAAAGAAAGAGCTTTGCGCCCGAGGCTTCGGCCAGATAGGCGACTTCCGGAGGAGTCAGGCGGTTGTTGGTGGGCACCCACACTGCGCCAAGCGTGAAGACCGCCCACATGGCCTCCACCATCGCCGGGGAGTTGCGGGAATGGACCAGAACCCGGTCGCCCTTGCCGATCCCCTTGGCGGCCAGCGCCGCCGCCAGGGATTGGGCGCGGGCGGCCAGCTCGCCCCAGCTCCAAGAATGATCGCCGCGGCTCAAGCCATTCTGGTCGGGCAGAAGCCGCGCGGTGTGTAACAGCGCCTGGGCCAGATTGGCCACAGGTTGGGTCATCGCGTAGGTCATGAAGCGATCCGCGTCAGAGTCAGCGGATCGGCTCCAGAATGCTGACATAGTTGGCGACGGCGGCCCCGCCCATGTTGAAGATGCCGGCCATCTTGGCGTCGGGGATCTGCATGCCGCCGGCAGTTCCGGTGAGCTGCATCGCGGCCAGCGCATGCATGGAGACGCCGGTGGCGCCGATCGGATGCCCCTTGGCCTTCAAGCCGCCGGACGGGTTGATCGGCAGCTTGCCGTCCTTCTCGGTCCAGCCCTCCAGCACGGCGCGGGCCCCCTGGCCAGCGGGCGCAAGGCCCATGGCTTCATATTCGATCAGCTCTGCGATGGTGAAGCAGTCATGCGTCTCCACCAGATCCAGATCCTCCAAGGTCAGAGAGGACTGGGACAGCGCGCGCTTCCAGGCGGTCGCCGGCCCTTCGAAGGCGAGGATGTCGCGCTTGCTCATCGGCAGATAGTCGTTGACGTGAACGGCGGCGCGGAAGGCGATCGCGCGCGGGAACTTGAGCGCGGTCTCCACGTCCGCCAGCACGATGGCGGCGGCGCCGTCCGACACCAGAGAGCAGTCGGTGCGCTTCAGCGGGCCAGCGACGATCGGGTTCTTCTCGGAAATGTTCCGGCAGAAATCATAGCCGAAGTCGCGGCGCATCTGCGCCATCGGGTTCTCGACGCCGTTCTTGTGGTTCTTGGCGGCGATGCGGGCCAGCGCGTCGCTCTGGTCGCCATAGCGCTGGAAATAGCCGTCGGCGATGCGGCCGAACACGCCCGCGAAACCGGCCGGGGTCTCCCCCTCCTCCTTGATATAGGAGGCCTTGATCAGCACGTCGCCGACCGCGGCGCTGGACAGCTCCGTCATCTTCTCCACGCCAACGACCAGCACAAGCTTGGCCTGCTTGGCCGCGATGGCGGCGAGACCCTGATGGATCGCGGCGGAGCCGGTGGCGCAGGCGTTCTCCACCCTTGTGACCGGTTTGAATCGGAAGGCGGGATCGGCCTGCAGCACCAGCGAGGCCGGGAACTCCTGGCGCACGAAACCGCCGTTCATGTTGCCCAGGAACACCGCGTCGATGTCGGCGGCGCCGACGCCGGCGTGGGCCAGCGCGCCCTTGATCGCCTCGACCATCAGGTCTTCGGTGTCTCGGCCCTCATGCTTGCCGAATGTGCCGTGATGCCAACCAACGATGCAGGCGGTCATGATGCGCTTCCTCTTGGTGTCGTTCCGGGTCGATCCCTTTCATTCCGATGTATGCCTGCCGCCGCCGCTTCTCAAGCGGAACCATCGACCGCGCCCGCCAGCAGCGCGGTCAAGGCCGCGCCAGGATCCGCCTGACGCATCAGGGCCGAGCCGACCAGCACCGCGCGGCAGCCGGCGCGCGCCATGCGGTTGAGGTCCGCCGCGTTCTCAATCCCACTTTCGCCGACCAGGAAGGCGTGCTTCGGCGCGAAGGGCGTCAAGGCTTCCGTGGTGGCGAGATTGATCGAGAGATCGCGCAGGTCGCGGTTGTTCACGCCGATCAGCGAGGCGCCTGCGGCGGCGGCGACCTCTAGCTCCGCGCGGTCATGGATCTCGACCAGCGCGTCCAACCCAAGGGAATGGGCGTACGCCAACAGCGGCGCGGTCTCCTGGCCCAGAACCGAGACCATCAACAAAACGGCGTCGGCCCCGGCGGCGCGCGCCTCGGCGATCTGCCAGCGGCCGATGGTGAAGTCCTTGCGCAGCACCGGCAACTCAACTTGCGCCCGGACGTCGATCATGTCCTGCAAGGAGCCGCCGAAATAATGCGGCTCGGTGAGCACGGACAAAGCGGCGGCGCCGGCCGTCTCGTAGCGCCGCGCCACATCGACCGCGTCCGCCTCCGCCTTGATCGCGCCTTGCGAGGGAGAAGCGCGCTTGACCTCCGCGATCACCGCGAAGGGCCGGGCGTCCTTCAAGGCCTGGATGAAGCCGCGCGCGGGCGGCATGGCCGCGGCGGCGCGCTCCAGTTCCGCCAGCGTCTTGCCCGCCATCGCCGCCTCGACGTCGACCCGTCGCCGGGCGACGATCTCCAGCAATCGGTTCGACAGGCCGCTCACGCCGTCAACCGCCCAAGCAGCGCGCCCACGGCGCCGCTGTCGATCACTTCCGCGGCGCGTTTCGCCCCGGAGGCGAAGCCATCGGCGCGGCCGGCCAGCATCAGGGCGGCGCCGGCGTTCATCAGCACCGCGTTGCGGGCGGGATGGCGCTCCCCAGTCAGGATCGCGCGGAGGATGGAGGCGTTGAGGGTCGGATCGCCGCCCTTGATCGCGCTCATCGGCGTCGCCTCCAGACCGAAATCGGCGGCGGTCAGCGTCAATTCCTCGAGCTTGCCGCCCTCGACCCGCAACGCATGGGTCTTTCCCTCCGGCGCGATCTCATCCAGACCCGCCTCGGCCGCCACGACCAGCGCGCGCTCGCAGCCCAAGCGCGCGAGCGACTGCCCCATCAAGGCCAGACGCGACGGGCTGAACACGCCGACCAACTGGGCGCGAGGGCTGGCCGGATTGACCAGCGGGCCGACCATGTTGAACAGGGTGCGCACCGCCAGGGCCTTGCGCACCAACGCCACGGCGCGCATCGCCGGGTGATAGGCCGGAGCGAACAAGAAGGCGAAATGGCGCTGGTCGATCGCCTCGGCCGCCGCCGCCGGACCGAGATTGATGGGAATGCCCAACGCCTCCAGCAAATCGGCCGAGCCACAGAGGCTGGAGGCGGCTCGATTGCCGTGCTTGGCGACCCGCACCCCGTCCGCGGCGGCGATCAGCGCGGCGGCGGTCGAAAGATTGAGGCTTCCGGAGCCGTCGCCGCCGGTGCCGGCCGTGTCGAGCTCCGGCCGCTCCTGAGTCGGCACCTCGATCGCCAGACGACGCAGCGCGGTGGCGGCGCCAACCAGTTCGTCGGCGGTCTCGCCTTTCACCCGCAAGCCGATCAACAGACCGGCGAACGCCACCTCAGGCGCGGTGCCCTCGATCAGCGCCGAGACGGCGGAGGCCATTTCCTCCGTGGTGAGGTCGCGTCGGTCGGCGACTTTTTCGATCAGCGGGGTCAAGCTCACGGACATCGCGAAATCCTGAAGAGAAGGGCATAAAAAAACCCACCGGGGAGATCCTGGTGGGTCCGTCGGAACCGGCGCGATCTGTTGGTCGCGCTAGCGCTCGCCAGCTTCCACCCTGCGCATGCGCCAGAGCTCCCGGAACAAGATCCAGAGATTCGCCGCCGCAAAGAGGATCGCCACGAAGGTCGCCATGGCCGGACGCTAGCGAGAGAGCGGGCGCGCTGTCAATTGCGACCTTGATGGGCCCGGAATCAGCGCGGAGCGACCCCGAAGGCGCGAAGAAATCCGTCCCGTCCCGCTGGGGTGACGCTCACCGCGCGGCTGCCCTGAACGCGCTTCACCCAGCCCAGTTCGAAGCAGCGGCAGGCGAGCGCCGCCCCGACCGCGCCGGCCAAATGCGGCCGACGCTCGCTCCAGTCCAGGCAGGGACGGCAGAAGGCCCGCTTGGCCCGCCTGAGAGGGGCGAGGTCGAGGCCGATCTCCTGAAAAACGCGCTCCCCCGAAGCGGTGACGACGCCGCCGTCCTGGTCCAGTTCGACATGCCCTCGCTCGGTGAGCGCGTCAGCGATGTCGACCGCCAGCCGACCCGCGAGATGATCGTAGCAGCTGCGGGCGGCGCGCATCGCGGCGTCCTTAGGTCCGATGCTGAGCGCGCGGCGTGGCCTCCCCTCCGGGCGTTCGGCGAACCGGGCGAGTTGCTCAAGCAACGCGGCGACCTCGCCCGACGCCAGGCGATGATAGCGATGGCGTCCCTGCCGCTCGACCGTGATCAAGCCCGACTCGGCCAGCTTGGCGAGATGGGCGCTGGCGGTCTGCGGCGTGACGCCGGCCAACGCGCTCAACTCCGTCGCGGTCAAGGCGCGCCCGTCCATAAGCGCCTCAAGCATCGCCGCGCGCCCGGGATCGCCGATCAACGCGCCAACCGCGGCCACCGCCGACACTCTGATCATCCGCCCGCCTCCTTCACTCCTTCGACCATACCCGGAAGCCGCGGGACTATGCTTCGGCCTGCGACGAAGCGCCATGCAGGGCTTGCATAGCGGGGGCGCGATTTTGTAAAGGCTGTGGTAGATAAGAATTAAGGAATCGGAAAAGGTTGCGGCGTCTCAGCGCAGCTTGAAACCTAACTTCTGGCTCCCACTTATCCAACAACGGCTAAATGCCGCTTCACCGACGGAGAGATCTCATGGCTCTGGGCTGGAATAATCCCACCTATCAGGCGCGGACGGTCGATCGAGCGACGATCGACGCCGGCCTGCGCTCACATATGTTGAGCGTTTTCAACTATATGACGGTCGCGCTCGCGATCACCGGTTTGGTCGCGTTCGTCGTGGCGCAAATGGCGGTCGCGTCCTATAGCCCGCTGCGCCTGACGGAGCTCGGATCGCTGCTGTACAACTCGCCCCTCAAGTGGGTGATCATGCTGGCTCCGCTGGGCTTTGTGTTCCTGTTCGCCGCGCGCGTCCACAAGATGTCGATGTCGGCCGCTCAGGGCACGTTCTGGGCCTTCGCGGCGGTCATGGGGCTGTCGCTCTCGTCGATCTTCCTGGTCTTCACGGGCGCCAGCATCACCCGCGTGTTCTTCATCACGTCGGCGACCTTCGCGGCGACCGCGCTGTACGGCTACACCACGAAGCGTGACCTGTCGAAGTTCGGCTCGTTCCTGATCATGGGCATGATCGGCATCGTGATCGCCAGCCTGGTCAACATCTTCATGGAGTCGACCGCGCTGCAGTTCGCGATCTCCGTGATCGGCGTGCTGGTGTTCACCGGCCTCACCGCCTACGACACCCAGCGGATCAAGGAAGAGTACAATGAAATGTACGCTCCCGACGATCTGGGCCGCATGGCCATCATGGGCGCGCTGTCGCTGTATCTGAACTTCATCAACCTGTTCACGATGCTGATGCAGCTGCTGGGCAACAAGAACGAGTAGCCCGCCGCGCTTCGAGCGTGCAAAATGGAAGCCCGGTCGCCACAAGCGGCCGGGCTTTCTTGCTTTCGAGAAGATCGACGATGCTGTCGCCATCCCGCCTCGCCGCCCTGATCGCGCTATGCGCCACCGCTCTGGCTGGCGCCGGGTCCGCCTTCGCCATGAGCGAGCCGACCAAGCCCTTCGCCTTCCGGTTCGCGACCTGCCGTGATCAAGAGGTCGGGCGCTTCATCGGCCAAGACAAATCCGTGGCCCTCGCCGAACTGCGCACCGCGCGATTCCGGCTGTTCCGACTGCTCAGCCATCAGAGCCTGGTCAACTTTGAAGTCGAACCGGACCGGCTCACCCTGGTGGTCAACGACGATGGGCAGATCATTCGCGCTTTCTGCCGTTGATCTGTCACAGCGAAAGCGCCAAATGTCCTATATAGTACGCTAGAGTCCGAGCGTTATACTGGCGTAGTGGCACAGAGTCGTCGCCGTGGATCGGGGCAGGCGTTCCGATGAACGGTGGACGGGGTTGAGAGCATGACGACCACGGGATACGAAGTTCACGTCATTCGGGATCGGCGCTGGGTCGTCGCGGAGCGCTTCGCCAACGACGCGCGCGAGGACGCGATCGCCGCGGCCAAGCGGATGTTCAACGTCGACCGGCTCGATGGCGTCCGCGTGTTCACCGAGAAGTTCGACAACGCCACGCAGCTGTTCGTGCCGCAGTACATCATGCGGGACGTGCGCCCGGGCGTGAAAATCGCGCGCGACGCCCCGGTTCAGGCTCCCGCCGCGCCGCCCGCGCGCAAGGTGGCCGCAGCTCCACGCGCAGTCGCAGCCCAGGCCGCAAGCGGGGCCGGATGGCGCCCGGCGCTCGGCGGGACCGATCCCACGCCCGCTTTCGCCGGCCCCGCGCCGCCGATCGCCGCACCCGGCGCCTTCAACCCCGACAACTACCTCCAAGCCGTCGCGACCGGCGCCGACCCTGGCCGAACACAATCGGCCGAACAAGTCTCCGCCCTGAGAGAGGCCGGGCGCCGCGCGTTCGAGACCGCCGTGTTGATCGCCGGTCTGCTGATGGAAGGCATCGGGTTCGCGATGCTGCTGGCGCTGCTCGACGGCAGCAACGCGACCTGGAACGAGAGGCCGCTATGGGTCGGGCTAGCGTTCGGGCTGCTCTTAGGCGGCTTGCTGATCGTGGTCCGGCAGATCGGCAAGCTGCGCGCGCTCGGCAGTTGGTTTCGCCGGAACGACGCGCTGGAGCCTTATCCCACGCCGCGGTCCTACGGGGGGCCGAAGGAATCGAGCTTCAGTTGGCGAAAGGTGTTCGACGCGGTCTTCTTCAACAAGATGCCCAGCAAATGGCCGGAACCTGAACCTGAGCCCAGCGCGCCCAAGCCTTTGGAAGCGGCGCAACCAGCTCCCGCGCCGATAGAGGAGCCGCCGCCCGCTCCACAGCCCGCCGCCGAGCCTGCGCCGATCGACCAGTTGACCGGCTTCATCGCCAAATATCTGCATGGGCCGGCGGTGCAGGGCGTCGTCGACACGCTCACCGACGATGATTCCCTGTTCGCCGCCTACCTCTATCTGACTGGCGCCGCCGACGCTTGCGTCGAGGCGGCCGGCGTAGGCAAGCGGGCGCCCGGCCTGGTGCTCAGCGCCGCGCTCGACCCGCTTAAGCTGTCGGCGAGCCAGAGCGACGATTTCGCGCTGCGTCGGCAATTGTTCCAGAATGATCCCCGATATGTGGCGGTGATCGACATCGGCCGCGAGGCGATGGCGACCGCGCTGAGCCGACGCCAAGCCGATCCTGACGCGATGATGGTCGCGGTGGAGGAGTGGCGTCGTCGCCCACCCCTCGCGGACAACGAACGCCTGTTCATCCTGGCGATCGAGGCGTCCTTGGCCATGGGCGGCGTGCCGCCAGAGCCCTCGGTGGTCGCCCATGCGTTCGAGGACCACAAGGCGATGGTCGACGCCGTCATCCAGGTCTATCGGGGACAGGAGATCGGGCCGAACGGATGCATGGCGTTTCGTTCGGCGGCGGACGCTGCGGCGGCCGCCATGGAGATCCAGGCGCGCCGGCTGGAGCTCAGCATGAAGGAGGGCGCCGCTCCGCTCGACGTCCGCACGGTCGCCGTCGAATTCGCGCTTCCGCAGTTCGAAACGCGCAGCATCGGCGACTTGCTGGCCGGCGTTCGCGGCCTGACTGCGTTGGCGATCCCCGGCGACGTTTTGGTGGCGGACACGATGCGCCCCACCCTGAGCGCCCTTGGCTACCGCCTGCGTGATTTCCGTTCGATTCCGACCCCAGCCGGAGAGCAGATCCGTCTGGCCGCGATCGAGTGGGACGGCGCCCCCCAGGTCAGCGCGGCGCCCGTCGCTCCCGCCTCCTCTCCAGCGCCGGTCTAGCGTCGGGGATACTGGCCGAAGCCTTGCCTTGACGCCGCGCAAAACCGGCGGGCGGCCCCTCGGATCCAAGCGTCCTGAATGAAGCGCGATGACGCCTTAGCGCTGAGGCGACTTCAATCAGCGAGAGTCCACGCTGGGAAGCGGTGGACTTTTGCCCGACAAAAGTCATAACACTCTTCTCGCGCCGCGCGCTTTGACGACAGGTGAGGACCGCCCATGCCGATACAATCGATGGATCACTTCACGGTGCTGGCCGAGGATCTGGAGCGGACGCTGGACTTCTACGTCAATCTGCTCGGCTTTCGGTCAGGTCCGCGACCCGGCTTCGGCTTTCCAGGCGCCTGGCTGTATGTGGGCGAGCGGCCGATCCTTCATGTCGTCGCCGGTCGTGAGATGCCGGAGCCGAGGCGCGGCGTGCTTGACCATATGGCGTTCTTCGCGACCGATCTGACCGGAACCTTGAAGAAGCTGGACGCGCGCGGCGTCGTCTATGACCTGCGCCGGCTTCCCGCCGACGGACCGGGGGCCGGCACGTGGCAGTTGTTTTTCGATGATCCAAACGGCGGTCGGGTCGAGTTGGATTTCGCGGCGGCGGAAGTCGGCCCGACGGGCTGATCGCGCGTCCAGCGGACATGATCCGTTACAAATGGCGCTCCTGCGTTTTCACAAGGGCTGGGCTAAAATGACGGCATGTGCTCCATGCCCCGCTCTCACCATATCCTGTTGGTCGAGGATGACCGCGACATTCGAAGCCTGCTCGGTCGTTATCTGACCGACCAGGGATTCCGCGTCACCCTCGTCCAGGACGGCCGCGGCATGACCCAGGCCCTGTCCGCCAGCCGGATCGATCTGGTGATCCTGGATCTCATGCTGCCCGGCGAAGATGGTCTTTCGCTCTGCCGAAGGCTTCGCTCCACCTCCTCAATTCCCGTGGTCATGGTGACCGCGAAAACAGAAGAGGTGGACCGCATCATCGGCCTCGAGATCGGAGCGGACGATTACCTGGCGAAACCTTTCAATCCGCGCGAACTGCTCGCGCGGGTGCGCGCGGTGCTCCGCCGCTCCCAGGGCGGCCCCATGCCTCCGCCGGGGGCCGACAAGGCGGAAAGCTATTGGTTCGACGGCTGGCGCGCGAACCTGACGCAACGAACGCTGCAAGCGCCAGACGGGTCCATGGTCGCGCTCAGTAGCGGCGAATTTGACCTTCTGGTGGCTTTTCTGGAGCATCCGAGGCGCGTGCTGAGCCGCGACCAGCTGTTGGACATCGCCCGCGGCCGCGCCAGCGTGCTGTTCGATCGCAGCATCGACGTGCAGATCAGCCGTCTGCGCCGCAAGATCGAACCGGATCCGCAGAACCCGATGCTGATCAAAACCGTGCGCAACAGCGGCTATCTGTTCACCGGGCAAGTGACGTCGGATCGAGAGCGGCAAATCGCCGGGCCATGAGCGGGTCCTCCTGGAAGCGGCGCACCGACCGGATCTCCTTGCGCATCGTCGGCACCGTGATCCTGAGTCTGGCGGCGGTGGTGTTCCTCGCCGCCCTGCTGATCCTCAACACGCACCGCTCCGGCGTCTCCATGTATAGCGGCCCCTGGCTGCTGAAGCAGATCGAGGAGGCGGCGCGCACCGGGCGATCCGAGTCGCTGGCGCTCAGCGTTGAGACCAGCATGCCCATCCGCGACGACACCCCGCTCCCGCATCAGATTCTCCGACGGCAGATAGCGGAGCGGCTGGGGATGGCGCTGTCCGACATCTCGCTGACGTCAACCCTGTTCGTGGACGAGGTGGCGCGGCCGCCGCGCTTCGTGCCGGTGCCGGCCGAACAGGAGGATCCAACCGCCTGGGACCCGAGCCAGATCGGCGTGATGGTTCCCGGCGGCATGGTGATCGGCCTGAAGCGGCCGGACGGAAGCTGGCTTCGGTTGGCGACCCGCGGCGCGAACGACAGGCCGGAGCGCGCGACCCCAATTCTGGTCTGGCTTGCTCTCGTCGGCGTCGCGATCGCGGTTCCATCCATCTGGACCGCGCGAAATCTTGTGCGCCCGCTGGAGGATCTGGCCGCTGCGGCGGAGCGCATCGGGATCGACCGCACGGCGCCCACCATCGCGGAAACCGGCCCTGAGGAGCTTCGCACCATCGCCCAGGCCTTCAATCGGATGGGCGCCCGGCTCAAGCGGTTTGTCGACGACCGCACGCAAATGATCGCCGCGATCTCGCATGATCTACGCACCCCGATCACGCGGATGCGGTTACGGGCGGAGTTCGTGGTCGATCCGGAGCAGCAGGCGCGCATGCTGCGCGATCTGGCGGAAATGGAGCAGATGGTCGCCTCCACTCTCGCCTTCTCCAGTTCGGACGCGCGGCAGGAAGAACGGGTTCTGACCGACGTCGCGGCGCTGATCGCCGACATCTGCGAGGACGCCGCCGAAACCGGGGCGGAGGTGAGCTATGTCGGCCCCTATCACGCGTCCCTCGCCTGCCAACCAATGGCTCTACGCCGGGTCGTCACCAATCTGATCGACAACGCCCTGCGGCATGGCTCGCCGCCCGTGACGGTGACCGTGACGGATGAGAAGGACGCCGTGCTGATCGACGTCGCCGATCGCGGTCCCGGCATCCCGGCCGCGGAGCATGAGCGCGTGCTGCAGCCCTTCATCCGGCTGGAGCCGTCGCGCAATCGGGAGACCGGTGGAACTGGGCTCGGCCTCACCATCGCCCGAACCATCGTTCACGCCCATGGCGGCTCCATGACCCTGATCAATCTGCGGCCGAGGGGGCTTCAAGTGCGCCTGCTGATCCCCAAGGCGCTGCGGGAGCCCGCCGCCCCCGCCAAGGACGGGGCGGCGGGACCGTAGGAGACTTCTAGGCGGCCTCCTGGAACTTCAGAAGGATCGAGAGGCTGGCCGTCTGTTTGGCGTAACTGGTCGATCCAACGCCAGCGGCGCTCTGCGCGGTGGCGGCGATCGTCAGGTTATAGCCCTGTGAACCTCCGTTCGTCGCAGCGGCGTTGTCGTCGGCGGCCTGGGCCTTCTTCCTCAAAGCGTCGATGTCGGTCTGATTGATTTCGCCATCCTTGTTCTCGTCCAACGCCTTCAGCAGCGAGTCAAGCAGATCGCCGATCGAGTCAGTCGCGTTCTGGCTCAAGGAAGCCGCCAGAGAGCCGTCGCTTGCGCCGGCGACATTGTCACCAGCGCCCGGACGGAGCGTCTGCAAGGCTTTCTCCAGCTCCGCCTGGTTCAGCTTGCCGTCGCCATTGGCGTCACCCGCCTTGATCAGGTCTGTGGCGGACGGCGCCCCCGCCGGAGCGTCCTTCGGTCGTGCGGCGCTCAGTTCGGTTTCCGTCAACTGGCCGTCATTGTCTGCATCAGCCTCCTTGAAGAGGGCTTCCGCAAAACTCCTTTCGCGGGATGTCCCGGCCTCGCCCTGCTCCTGCAGCGCCAACAGCAATAACTGCACTGAGTCGGCAAGCTTCGACTGGGTCGCCTTCAGCGCGCCTTCAAGTTCGGCTTGGCTGAGCTTGCCGTCGCCGTCCTTATCGCCGGCCTTGACCAGATCCGCGCCAGACGGACCATCGGAGGAGGCGTCGCTCGGCTTCGCGGCGTCGAGCTCGTCCGCCGTGAGCTGACCATCGTTGTTGGCGTCGGCCTTCTTGAAAATCGACTGCGCGAACTGCGCAGCGAGAGAACTACCGGATATCGCGGATGTCATCACAGACTCCTTGTTCCATTGGATATTTGACGACCGTTCGAGTCGCCCTATGTCCTTTAGACTGAAGCCCGTGTGTTCGATATCCATTCGCCCGACATATTGGTAACGAACGTTGACGGAAATCCCCTCAGATACATTCTGTTACATTGTTTCAACGGACCAGGAATTATCTTTATTGTACTCGGAAAGTATTGCCTAGATTTTTTGTCGACTTACTCTTGATCGCGCAGGCTGAACTCCCCGCCGCGGACCCTCGCGGGCAGATCCTCAAGCATCGCGGCGACCGCCTCCGCGCCGTGGCTCTCCACCATGTCGGTCAACGCGACGAAGATCGCCGTGGTGGCGAGCACTTCCGGCTCCACCCCCTCCGCCAGGGCCGCCTCCCAGGCGGTCAGCAGTCGATCCAGGCAGAGCTTCTTCTGGGCGTCGACCGAGAATTCGCGGGCCATCAGGCGGGCAACGGCGCGGTCGCCGCGATCATCCAAGCCAGGTCCTCGCCTTCCAGCAGCGGGGTCAGGGCTTCCCGCACGCGCGCGTGATAGCCGTCGAACCAGGCGATTTCCTCCGCCGTCAACAGCGAGCGCTCGACGAGGTTTTGGGCGATCGGGGCCAGGGTGAGGGTCTCAAAGCCAAGCATCTCGCGCTCGGCGCCGGGGATCTCGATCTTCTGCACGGCGATCAGATTCTCGATGCGGATGCCGTAGGCGCCGGTCTTGTAATAGCCCGGCTCGTTGGAGACGATCATACCCGGCTTCAGCGCGATCGTGTTGGGCGCCTTGGAGATGCGGTGCGGCCCTTCATGCACGGACAGGAAGCTGCCGACGCCATGGCCGGTGCCATGGTCGTAATCCAAGCCCGCCCGCCACAACGAGGCGCGCGCCAGCACGTCGAGCTGCGAGCCGGTGGTGCCGACGGGAAAACGCGCGGTCGCCAGCGCGATATGGCCCTTCAGCACGCGGGTGAAGCGGTCGCGATGTTCAGCGGTTGGCGTCCCGATCGCGATCGTGCGGGTGATGTCGGTCGTGCCGTCCAGATACTGCGCGCCGGAATCGATCAGATAGAGCGTGCCGGGAGCCAGCTGCTTGTTGGTTTCCGGCGAGGAGCGGTAATGCACGATCGCGCCGTTGGAGCCGGCGCCGGAGATAGAATCAAAGCTGAGATCGCGGAAATGCTCGCCTTCCCGGCGGAACGCCTCTAGCTGGGCCGAGGCGTCCAGTTCGGTGAGGGAGCCAGGCGGGGCGGCGGCGAGCCAGGCCAGGAAGCGGGTGACGGCGACGCCGTCGCGGCGATGGGCGCTGCGGCTGCCGGCCAGCTCCACCGGGTTTTTCACCGCCTTCGGCAAGGCGCAGGGATCGGCGGCTCTGATCACGGTGGCGCCTGCGCTCTCCAGCTTGGAGAACACCGCCTGGCTCACCTGATTGGCGTCCAACAGAACGCGCCCGGCGCCAACCTTCTCCAGCGCGGCGCCGAACGCGGTCATCGGCGCGACGGAGACGGAGTTGCCGAGGCTTGCGCGGGCGGGCGCGGTCAGCTTGGCCGGATCGATGAACAGATCGACCGTGGCGTCCGACCGCACGATCGCGAAGGACAGCGGCAGCGGCGTGTGCGTGACGTCGGTCCCGCGCAGATTCAACAGCCAGGCGATCGAATCAGGCGCGGTCAGCACTGTGGCGTCCGCCCCCTGGCGCTTGATCTCGGCCGCGATCTCGGCGCGCTTTTCGGTGGCGTCCTTGCCGGCGAGGCTGGTTGGATGGACCCGCACCGGGCCGACTGGCTCCGGCGGCTGGTCGCTCCAGGCAAGGTCGACCAGATTGGCGTCGACCGCGACCAGGACGATGTCATTGCGCCGCAGGGTGGCGGCCATCTTCTCGACCTGATCGGGCGTGTGCAGCCAAGGATCGAAGCCGATGCGGCCCCCGCGCGGCGCATTGTCCGCGATCCATTCCGACTGGCCGGGCTCCCCCAGCGACTGCGGGTCGAACAAAGAGACGTCGACCTGATCGCGCACCTGCAGCGTGTAGCGCCCGTCAACGAAGATCGCCGCCTTCGTCTTGAGCGCGACGGCGAGGCCGGCCGAGCCGGTGAAGCCCGTCAGCCAGGCGAGGCGCCGCGCGCGCTGAGGCACATATTCGCCCTGATGCGCGTCGGCGCGCGGAATCAGAAAGCCGTCCAACCCCAGCGCGGCCATCTGCGCGCGCACCGCCGCCAATCTGTCGGCGCAGGTTCCGACGAAACTCTCCGGCGGGGTCACTTCCGTGCGCAGCGCCGCCAGTTGCGCCGCCAGCGCGGGCGAAGCGTTCGGCGCGATCAGATCGAGCCAGCCTTGGTCCGACCGATCAAGCGCCGCCGCGGCGACGCCGGCGAGGCGCGCGCGCACCTCCGCGATCGCCATATCGACGCCATGTTCGGCGAGCAATGTCTGAAGGGTCGCGTCGCCCTGATAGGCGGCGCGCGGGGCGGGGCTGTGATCGTCTGGGGTCGTCATGGCCGGAGTTTATCGCCCAGCGCGGTTTCAGGACAGCCCGAAGGTTTCATGCGAAATTTGCAATGCTGCAGCGCAATATGAACCCCTGCGCAATCACCGAAACGCGCCTATCTTCTCCATAGAAACAAGGGGAAGCGTGATTTCCCGCACACCGTAACTGAGGTTTTTAAGATGTCCACTACGATCAAGTCCATGCACGTTCATCATGGCGTTGGCTTCACTGGCGCGCTGTTCAGCATGGTCGGCCGCCTCGTCTCCGGCGCTCAGGCCTATCTGGCCCGTCGTCGCGCGATGGACGAGCTGGCTCAGCTCGACGACCGCATGCTGTCCGACATCGGCCTCGCCCGCAGCGAACTGCTCTCGGTCATGGAGCGCTATGAAGGCGGCGTGAACGACAACAAGACCAACAGCCGCGCGGCCTAATCGGCGTAGCTGAACTCGAGGGCCGACCACCCGTCGGACCTCCAGCGTCGGCGCAAGGCCAGACGCTGCATGCGGCAGGCGGCGATCACCCGGGTCTCCTGATCATTCAGCAGACCTGACAGGATCAGCCGCCCTCCCGCCGCAAGACGCCGGCGAAAGTCCGGCGCCATCTTGCATAACGGCCCAGCCAGAATATTGGCGACGATCAGGTCGTATTTCTCGCTCTTCGCGATCACGTCGCTATGGAACCCGTCAGAACGCGCCACGCGCACCTGACGCCGCACGCCGTTGATCCGCGTGTTCTCCCGCGTGACCCGCACCGCCTCCTCGTCGATGTCGACGGCGGTGACCGGGATCTGCGCCAACCGCGCGATCGCCATCGCCAGAATCCCCGAGCCACACCCAACATCCAAGGCGTTGCGGGGCTTCCTGCGCGCGATCGCGCTGGCGATCAGGCTGAGGCAGCCGCGCGTGGTCGCATGCTCGCCGGAGCCGAAAGCGGTCGCCGCCTCGACCTGCAGCGCGATCCGGCCGTCGGCCGGCGGGCGCGGCAGATGCGAACCGTAAACATAGAAACGCGCGACGCGGATCGCCGGGAAATCGCGGCGATTGCGCTCCAGCCAACCGGAGGTCGGCAGCAAGGTGATGGAATGGGCGAGACCCGGCAGGGCTGCGGCCACCATCTCCGGCGGCGGCGGCTCGGTGCAATACGCCTCGATCCGCCACTTGCCGCCGGGCGTGACCTCGAAGGCCGCGATCGCGTCCGCGATCTCGTCCAGCGCGTCGCCGACCTGCTGGACCTGCGCCTGAGCCACCAGAAGCTCGATTTTGTAGATGACGCCCATAAGCTCTCTGCTCGCTTGACTGTTCTCTGGGGAAAATGAGGGGCGGCTAGACTGATTCAGCCGGCTCGACGAAGCCTTCGACCACGGTCTTGGGGCCGGCCTTGTCGAATTCGATATGCAGCCGGTCGTTCTCCACCGTCCGCACCACGCCATAGCCGAATTTCTGGTGGAACACGCGCGACCCCACCTTGAAGCGCGAGGATTTCGCGGCGGAGACCTTCACGGAATTCGGCTTCAGATCGATCACCGCGCGCCGGCCTTCGGAGAAGCCGCCGCCCGAGCGGTTCCAGCTCTGGGCAATCGGACGGTCTGGGAACAGGCTCGCGCGCCGGGCGTTCACTTGCGCGTCGGCGCCCATCTCCTCAACGGCGGTCTGCGGCAACTCCGCCACGAAGCGGCTGGCGACCGAGGATTGCCACTGGTTATGCACCCGGCGGTTCGCCGCCCACGAGACATAGGCGCGTTTGCGCGCCCGGGTCAGCCCGACATAGGCGAGGCGGCGCTCCTCCTCCAGCCCGCGCGAGCCGGATTCGTCCAGCGCGCGCTGATGCGGGAACAGGCCCTCCTCCCAGCCCGGCAGAAAGACCACGTCGAACTCCAGCCCTTTAGCGCCGTGCAGGGTCATCAGAGTGACCTGCGGCAGGGAGGCTTCCTCGTTGCGCTCCATCACCAGGCTGACATGCTCCAGGAAGCCGCCCAGCGCCTCGAACTCCTCGATCGCGGTGATCAGCTCCTTCAGATTTTCCAGCCGGCCGGGCGCTTCGGGCGCGCGGTCGTTCTGCAGCATCTGGGTGTAGCCGCTCTCATCCAGCACCTGCTCCGCCAACGCGCCGGGCTCGAGCGAGTGGGAGGCGTGGCGCCAGCGGTCGAGGTCGCTGACGAAGGTCGCGAGCGCCTTGCGCGCGGCGGGCTTCAGCTCATCGGTGTGGATGATCGCCGCCGCCGCGCCCAAGAGGCTGGTGTTCTGCGCGCGCGCCAGGCGATGCAGCGTCTGAATGGTGGCGTCGCCGAGGCCGCGGCGCGGGGTGTTGATGATCCGCTCCACCGCGAGATCGTCGTCCGGCTGATGGATCACGCGGAGATAGGCCACCGCGTCGCGGATTTCCGCCCGCTCATAGAAGC
Organism: Elsteraceae bacterium; assembly: GCA_049240905.1. GTDB lineage: Bacteria > Pseudomonadota > Alphaproteobacteria > Elsterales > Elsteraceae > JBMLRS01. The sequence goes on along the minus strand of JBMLRS010000147.1, from coordinate 39 downwards.
GCAGCCCGCCATAGACCCGGTAGGGCACGCCGAGGGTGA
>JBMLRS010000146.1:0-2096 GCA_049240905.1 Elsteraceae bacterium | reverse complement strand
AGACCCAGATCGCGGAGTTGGACGCCGAACAGCAGGATCTGACCCAGGCGATCCACCGCCTGCGTGGCGCCATCGGCGCCCTCAACCGCGAGGGGCGCGAACGGCTGCAGAACTCCTTCGAGATCGTCGACGGCCATTTTCGCCAGCTGTTCGAAAAGCTGTTCGGCGGCGGCGCCGCCCGGCTGGAGCTGACCGAGGCCGAGGATCCGCTGAACGCCGGGCTGGAGATCCTGGCCTCGCCCCCGGGCAAGAAGCTGCAGTCGCTCTCGCTCATGTCCGGCGGGGAGCAGGCCTTGACCGCTTTGGCCCTGATCGTCGCGGTGTTCCTCACCAACCCTTCGCCGATCTGCGTGCTCGACGAGGTGGACGCGCCGCTGGACGACGCCAACGTCGACCGCTTCTGCGATCTGCTGGGGGATATTTCCACCCGCACCGGCACGCGCTTCCTGGTGGTCACCCATCACCGCTTGACCATGGCGCGCATGGATCGGCTCTATGGCGTGACCATGTCCGAAAAGGGGGTCAGCCGCCTTGTCTCCGTCGATCTCACGCGCGCCGAGCGGCTTCGGGTGGCTTAACGCGTTAGCGGCCCTCCTGCTGCTGGTCGCCCTTCCGGCGAGCGCGCAAAACCTGACCCCCGGCGCCGGAACGATCGATCTGCCGATCGGCCCCGACAAGCAATCCATGACCGTCTGGTACTATCGCCCCGCTGGCCTCAGCGCGCAGGATCCGGTGCTGTTCGTGCTGCATGGCGTGCGCCGCAACGCGGATGTCTATCGTGACAGCTGGATCGCCCACGCCCAGCGGCAGCGCTTTCTGCTGCTGGTTCCGGAGTTTTCCCGCGCGATCTTTCCGACCACGGAGAGCTACAATCTCGGCAATGTCGCCGCCAAGGACGGCGCTGAGAACCCGCGCGAGGCCTGGTCCTTCGCGGTGATCGATCGGGCGTTCGAACAGGTGCTTCCGCTCACCCCGATCCGGCGCAAGACCTACGCCCTGTTCGGTCATTCCGCCGGCGCCCAGTTCGTCCATCGTTTCATGACGCTCTGGCCGGCCGATCAGGTCGAGACCGCGATCGCCGCCAACGCCGGGGCCTATCTCCTGCCGCTGGAGAGCGAGGCCTATCCCTACGGCCTCGGCGGCCGCGCGCTCGGCGAGGCGGCGCTGAAGGCCGCCTTCGCCCGGCCTTTGACCCTGCTTCTGGGCGAGGCCGACAATGATCCCAACCATCAGTTTCTGCCCCGCGCGCCCGGCGCGATGCGTCAGGGCGCCTTCCGTTTGGAGCGCGGAAAGTTCTATCACGAGACCGCCAAGGCCGAAGCCGCCCGTCTCGGCGCCCCCTTCGCCTGGAAGCTCGCCACCGTCCCCGGCGTCGCCCATGAGGAGGCGAAGATGGCGGAGGCGGCGGCGCGCTTATTGTTCAGGAAGTCAGCAGGAGAAGAATGATGTCAGGCATAACTCCCGGATCCGGCGTGGTCGTGCTGCCGGTCGGGCCGGACGGCGCGCCGATGTGGGTCTGGTACTATCGCCCCGCCGGCCTGCGGGCTGACTCGCGCGTGCTGTTCACGCTACATGGCGTGCTGCGCAACGCCGATCTCTACCGCGACGCCTGCATCCCGCTGGCGCAGGAATACCGCTTCCTGCTGTTGGTGCCGGAATTTTCGCGCGCGCTCTTCCCGACCAATCCCAGCTATAATTTCGGCAATCTCGAGGCGGAGGACGGCTCGCCGATCCCGGAGTCACGCTCCTCCTTCGCCGTGATCGACCGGGTGTTCGACGAGCTGCGCGGCCAGACCCCGATCGAGCGCGAGACCTATTCGATCTTCGGCCATTCCGCCGGCGCGCAGTTCGTCCATCGCTTCCTCACCCACAGCCAGCCGAAGCGGATTGAGGACGCGGTCTCCGCCAACGCCGGCTCCTACCTGCTGCCCTTGGCCACGGAGGACTATCCCTTCGGCGTGAAGGGCCGGGGAATCAGCGACGATCAGCTGAAATTACTGTTCGCCCAGCGCCACATGATCTGCCTCGGCGAGCTGGACAATGATCCGAACGCATCGCATCTTCCCAAGGACGCGGCGGCGGAGCGTCAGGGTCCG
>JBMLRS010000145.1:0-3379 GCA_049240905.1 Elsteraceae bacterium | reverse complement strand
GGTGATCGCCGGCGACGGCTGCCTGATGGAAGGCGTCAGCCATGAGGCGATCAGCCTCGCCGGCCATCTGAAACTCAACAAGCTGATCGTGCTGTGGGACGACAACCAGATCTCGATCGACGGCTCGACCGACCTGACCGTCTCGGACGACCAGCACGCCCGCTTCCGCGCCTCCGGCTGGACCACCTTGACCTGCGACGGGCATGACCCCGCCGCGATCGTTGCCGCGATGGAGGCCGCGCTGACCTCCGACAAGCCGGTGATGATCGCCTGCCGCACCACCATCGGCTTTGGCGCGCCGAACAAGGGCGGCACCTCCGGGGCCCATGGCTCGCCTTTGGGCGGGGAGGAAATCGCCAAGGTGCGCGTGGCGCTGGATTGGCCGCATGCGCCGTTCGAGATTCCGGCGGATCTGATGGCCCGCTGGCGCGCCGCAGGATCCCGCGGCGCCCCGCTCGCCGCCGCCTGGGCCAAGCGACTGGCCGCAGATCCGCGCCAGGGCGAATTCACCCGCATGATGACCGGCGCCGCGCCTGCCGCGCTGGCCGACACCTTCGCCAAGGTGAAGGCGGATCTGGCCGCCATGCCCAAGGTCGAGACCCGCCGCGCCTCCGGCATGGTGATCGAGGCGATCGGCCCCGCCGCGCCGGAGCTGATCGGCGGCTCGGCCGACCTGACCGGCTCCAACCTGACCAAGGCGAAATCCGACAAGCCGATCTCGGCCGAGGATTTCTCCGGCCGCTACGTCTATTGGGGCGTGCGCGAGCATGGCATGGCCGCGGCCATGAACGGCATGGCGCTGCATGGCGGCTTCACGCCGTTCGGCGGCACCTTCCTGGTGTTCACGGATTACTGCCGACCCTCGATCCGCCTTGCGGCGCTTATGGGCCTCAAGGTCGTCTATGTCATGACCCATGACTCGATCGGCCTGGGCGAAGACGGCCCGACCCATCAGGCGGTGGAGCATCTGGCCTCCCTGCGCGCGATCCCCGGCCTCGCGGTGTTCCGCCCGGCCGACGGCGTGGAGACGGCCGAATGCTGGCAGGCGGCGCTCGCCTATCGGGGCCCGTCCGTGCTGGCCCTGACCCGCCAGGGCGTGCCGACCCTGCGCGCCGCCGACGCCGAGAACAAATCCGCGCTGGGCGCCTATCTGCTGTCCGAACCAAAAGCCAAGCGTCAGGCGACCATTCTCTCGACCGGCTCCGAAGTCTCGGTCGCGGTGGAAGCCGCGGCGCTGCTGGAGAAAGAAGGCATTTCGGCCGCCGTGGTCTCCATGCCCAGCTGGGAACTGTTCGCCAAGCAGGACGCGGCCTATCGCGCGTCCGTCATGGGAACCGCCCCGCGCGTGGCGGTCGAGGCCGCGAGCGGCTTCGGCTGGGAGCGCTGGGTCGGCGAGCCGGAGAACATGATCGGCATGAGCAGCTTCGGCGCCTCCGCCCCGGCGGAAGAGCTCTACAAGCATTTCGGCATCACGGCCGCCGCCGTCGCGGCGCGCGTCAAGGCGCTGGTCAAATAGCGTCCCCAAAGAAAAGACAGGAGTGAATCAGATGGCGATTAAGGTGGCGATCAACGGGTTTGGACGGATTGGCCGGCTGGTGCTGCGCGCGCTGGCGGAATCTGGCCGCACTGATCTGCAGGTCGTGGGCATCAACGATCTGGGCTCGGTCGCGACCAACGCCCATCTGCTGAAATATGACAGCGTGCACGGGACCTTTCCTCACGCGGTCACCGCCACCGCCGACAGCATCGATTACGGCAAGGGCCCGATCCGCGTGACCGCCGAACGCGACCCGGCCAAGCTGCCCTGGAAGGAACTGGGCGTGGACGTCGCCCTGGAATGCACGGGCATCTTCACCAAGCGCGATCAGGCCGCCAAGCATCTGGAAGCCGGCGCCAAGCGCGTTCTGGTCTCCGCCCCGGCCGACGGGGTCGACCTCACCGTGGTCTATGGCGTGAACCATGACCAGCTGACCGCCGCCCACACCGTCGTCTCCAACGCCTCCTGCACCACCAACTGCCTGGCGCCGGTCGCGCAGGTGCTGCATCAGACCGTGGGCATCGAGCGCGGCTATATGACCACGATCCACGCCTACACCGGCGACCAGAGCACGGTCGACACCATGCACAAGGATCTGCGCCGCGCCCGCGCCGCGGCCCTCTCGATGATCCCGACCTCGACCGGGGCCGCCCGCGCCGTCGGCCTCGTGCTGCCGGAGCTGAAGGGCAAGCTGGACGGCACCGCGATCCGCGTGCCGACGCCGAACGTCTCGATGATCGACCTCACCTTCGACGCCGGCCGCGACACCTCGGTGGAGGAGATCAACGCCGCGATCTCCGCCGCCGCCGCCGGCCGCCTGAAGGGCGTGCTGGGCACGGTCAGCGACGAGGTCGTCTCGATCGACTTCAACCACAACCCCGCCAGCTCGACCTTCGACCTGACCCAGACCCAGGTGATGGACAAGCGCTTCGTCCGCGTCCTCAGCTGGTACGACAATGAGTGGGGCTTCTCCAATCGCATGCTCGACACCACGGCGGCGATGGGCAAGCTGATCTGATCTGGCGAACGGCGTCCCCAGCTCCCTCATGCTGAGCCTGTCGAAGCATCGGGCCAACGCTCGGTCGAACGCCGCTTCCCGGACCCTTCGACCGATCCGCTTCCCGGTGGGAAGCGGCTCCGCTCAGGGTGAGGGGAAGAGTTTGCGGGCGCGCCTGCGGCCAGAGGCGGTATAACCCCGCCATGGAAGGCCGCGCCGTCACCGTTCACGATCTCGAGCAAGCGAAGATCGCGTTGGCGGCGGCGGCGGCGGCCGGACGGCCGGGGATTCTGTTGTCCGCCCCGGCGACGGCTCATGCCATCGGGCCGCTCTATTTCGCCAGCCTGGTCCGCGCGGCGCGCGCCGCCGTGCCGGAGGCGGTCAGCGCCTCAATCCTCGACTGCCACAAGGCCGCCGGCCGCGCCATGGCGGCCATGCGCATGGGCTTCGACGCGGTCGTCTATGTCGGCTCGCCGGAGACGGTCGAGAAACTCAACGACATCGGCGAGCCCTACCGCTGCGAAGTCCTCACCGAACGCCCGGAATCTCTCGACCTGCACGATCAGGCGGATCCAGACGAAGCGCTGCGGAAGTGGTTCGCTTAAGCCTTCCCCAACAGCGTCAGATACTCCCAAACCATCGTCGCGCCGGCCAAGGCGGTGATTTCCGACTGGTCGTAGACTGGCGCGACCTCCACCAGATCCATGCCGACCCAGTTGATCCCGCCCAGCCGCTTGATCACGCCGCGGGCGTGGCCGCTGGACAGGCCGCCGATTTCCGGCGTGCCGCACCCCGGCGCGAAGGCGGGGTCCAGCGCGTCGATGTCGAAGCTCAAGTAAGCCGGG
>JBMLRS010000144.1:0-4980 GCA_049240905.1 Elsteraceae bacterium | reverse complement strand
AAGTCCTGGAGGTAGGATTTCAGATAGCCCTGATCGTTGTTCCACAGGGTCGGCAGGGCGCCGGGGGGCAAAGGCAGCTCGATCACCAGATTGCCGATCTGGCCGGCGGGCACGGGAACGCAATTCTCGTCCACGGCCTTCACCCGCCAGCCCGGCATCGGCTTGGTGGGGGAGCCGGGCTTCACCGGCATGCGCTCGAGGCCCAAGGGATTTGCGCAGATCGGCCATCCCGTCTCGGTCTGCCACCAGTGATCGATGACGGGCACGCCCAGATGGGTCTGCGCCCAGGACAGGGTCTCGGGATCGCAGCGCTCCCCCGCCAGGAACAGCGAGCGGAAGCCGGACATGTCATAGGTCTTCAGCAGCTTGCCTTCCGGATCCTCCCGCCGGATCGCGCGGAAGGCGGTGGGGGCGGTGAGCAGGCAGCGCACTTGATGTTCGGAGATCACGCGCCAGAAGGCGCCGGCGTCCGGCGTGCCGACCGGCTTGCCTTCATAGACCACGGTGGTCGCGCCATGGATCAGCGGCGCGTAGACGATGTAGGAATGGCCGACCACCCAGCCCACGTCGCTGCCCGACCAGAACACGTCGCCGGGCGCGATGTTGAAGATGTTGCGCATGGTCCAGGCCAGCGCCACCAGATGCCCGGCGGTGTCGCGCACCACGCCCTTGGGAATTCCCGTGGTGCCGGAGGTGTAGAGGATATAGGCGGGATCGTTGGCCTTGACCGGAACGCAGGCGTGCGGCTTGGCGGCGGCTTCCCACTCCGCCCAGTCGTAATCGCCGGGGTCCAGCTCCACCGGGCCCTGGGGGCGTTGCAGGAACACGCGGGCCAAAGGCTTCCAGGTCGCCATGGCCAGGGCGGCGTCGATCAGCGGCTTGTAGGGGACGACGCGGTTCGGCTCGATGCCGCAGGAGGCGGCGAGGATCACCTTGGGTTGGGCGTCGTCGATCCGGGTCTTCAGCTCGTTGGCGGCGAACCCGCCGAAGACGACGGAATGGATCGCGCCCAACCGCGCGCAGGCGAGCATGGCGACCAGGGCTTCCGGGACCATCGGCATGTTGATCAAGACCCGGTCGCCCTTGACCACGCCGAGGCCGGCCAGCGCGCCGGCGGTCTTGGCGACGCGCTCCAGAAGCTGGGCGTAGGTGATCTTGGCCTTGTTCCCGGTGACCGGGCTGTCCCAGATGATCGCGGTCTGCGCGCCGCGGCCGTTCGCGACATGGCGGTCGACCGCGTTCCAGCAGCCGTTCACCTCCGCGTCCGGGAACCAGCGATAGAAGGGGGCCTTCGACGAGTCGAGCACCGCGCTCCACGGCGCGATCCAGTCGACCGATTTGGCGGCTTCCGCCCAGAAGGCTTCAGGATCGTTCTTCGCGTGGTCCCAGACCCGTTGATACTCGTTCGCCATGGCCGCAGCCTCGCTCCCATAATCCAGATTTTTTGCGTGTGTTTTGACGGAAGGCGCCTCAATCACGCTATGTTTGCGAAAGACAGTAGCGGAAGCCAAGCCATGCCTGACAGCACAAAGCAGCCCTCCATCTACGAGCGGCATCTCGACAAGAACCCGGCCAATTACGTGACCCTTTCGCCGCTGGGCTTCCTGGCGCGCTCGGCCAGCGTCTATCCCGATCATCCGGCTTACGTGCATGGCGGGCTGACGCGCAATTACCGGGACTTTTACGCACGGTCGCGGCGCCTCGCGTCAGCGCTGGCCAGGCGCGGGGTGAAGCCGGGCGAGACGGTCGCCGCCATGCTGCCGAACGTGCCGGCGATGCTGGAGGCGCATTTCGGCGTGCCCATGGCCGGCGCGGTGCTGAACTCCCTGAACATCCGGCTGGACGCCGCCGCCATCGCCTTCATGCTCGATCATTCCGAGACCAAGGTGCTGCTGACCGACCGCGAGTTCGCCGGGGTGATCGCCAAGGCCCTGGATCTGGTGAAGCATAAGCCGCTGGTGGTGGATGTGGAGGACGTCTTGGCCCCGCCCGGACCGGACGTCGCCGACATGACCTATGAGGCGCTGCTGGCCGAGGGCGACCCGGACTTCGCCTGGATGCAGCCGGCCGACGAATGGGATGCGATCAGCCTGAACTACACCTCCGGCACCACGGGCGACCCCAAGGGCGTGGTGTATCACCATCGCGGGGCCTATCTGAACGCGCTGGGCAACGGCGTGGTGTGGGGGCTGGAGCAGCATCCCCGCTATCTCTGGACCCTGCCGATGTTCCATTGCAACGGCTGGTGCTTCCCCTGGACCATCACCGCCTACGCCGGGCTTCACGTCTGTCTGCGCCGGGTGGAGGCGAAGGCGGTGTTCGACGCGATCGCCGACCATGGGGTGACCCATATGTGCGGCGCGCCCGTGGTGATGAACCTGCTGATCAACGCGCCTGCGGATCAGCGCCGGCCGCTGCCGGGCAAGGTGAAGCTGATGACCGCCGCGGCCCCGCCGCCGGCGGCCGTGATCGAGGCGATGGAGCGCGACGGCTTCGACATCACTCACGTCTATGGCCTGACCGAGGTCTATGGCCCGGTCGTGGTCTGCGCCTGGCATGACAGCTGGAACGAGAAGAGCGTGCAGGAGCGCGCGGCGCTGAAGGCGCGCCAGGGTGTGCGCTATCACGTGCAGGAAGGCCTGATGGTGGCCGACGCCGAAACCTTGGCCCCGGTTCCCGCCGACGGGAAAACCATGGGCGAGGTGTTCATGCGCGGCAACATCGTGATGAAGGGGTATCTGAAGAACCCCGCGACGACCGACGCCGCGTTCAAGGGCGGCTGGTTCCATACCGGCGATCTGGGCGTGATGCATCCCGATGGGTATGTGGAGCTGAAGGACCGCTCCAAGGACATCGTGATCTCCGGCGGGGAGAATATCTCCACCATCGAAGTGGAGGCGCTGCTCTACCGCCACCCCGCGATCCTGGAGGCGGCGGTGGTCGCCCGGCCGGACGCGAGGTGGGGCGAGACGCCCTGCGCCTTCGTGACGCTGAAGCCGGACGCCAATCTCTCCGCCGAGGAGGTGATCGCCTTCTGCCGGGAGAACATGGCGCATTACAAAGCGCCGCGGACGGTGGTGTTCGGCCCCCTGCCCAAGACCTCGACCGGCAAAGTGCAGAAATTTCTGCTGCGTGACCGCGCCAAGGCGCTCTGAACGCCCCAGCCGCGTCCCCGCCTGGCTGCGCGCGGTCGCGGTCTCGGCGGTGGACGCCGTGCTGCCGCCGCGCTGCCTGGGCTGCGGCGCGATCGTCGAGGCGCCGGGCCGTCTCTGCATGGCCTGCTGGACGCCGATCCGCTTTCTGGGGCCGCCTTGTTGCGCGATCTGCGGCGAACCCTTCCCCTATCTCCAGGAAGGAAATTCGCTCTGCCTGTCCTGCGTGGCCGAGCCGCCGGCCTATGATCGGGCGCGCGCGGTGTTCGTCTATGACGACAGCACGCGCAAGCTCATTCTGTCGTTCAAGCATGGCGACCGCACCGACGCCGCCCCGGCCTACGCCGCCTGGATGCGTCGGGCCGGGTCCGCGTTGATCGCCGACGCCGACGTGATCGCCGCCGTGCCGCTGCATCGCTGGCGTTTGCTGCGCCGTCGCTACAATCAGGCGGCCTTGTTGGCGATGGAGATCGGGAAGCTCGCCGACAAGCCGGTGGTTCCCGACCTGCTGCGCCGCCAGCGCGCGACCCCCAGCCTGGGGCAGCTTGGGAGGCGGGCGCGTCGACGCGCGGTGCGCGGGGTGTTTGTCGCAAAAGAGTCCGTGAATGGTAAGCGCGTTTTGCTGATCGACGATGTGTTGACGTCCGGCGCCACGGTTGGCGAATGCGCCCGCGTGTTGAAGCGCGCGGGGGCGACGCGCGTCGATGTTCTGACTTTGGCGCGCGTGACGCTGGAGTAGGGCGAGCGGATGAGGCGCATTGTTTCGGCGGCGATGCGGGCGCTTCACAAAACTTAACGTCGCGCGGGAAGCGTTGAAACACGCTTTGGCCATGGTCGCCGTCGTCGGCGAGATTCGTCCGACGGTTGATTGAAAGGACCAGACCATGATCGACAGCGACCTTCCCCCCCTTATGTCCATGCCGGCGACGAGCCGCCGGCGGCTCCAGCCTTTCGCTTTGCTGACGTTGGGCGCGTTGATCGCGGCGGCGCTCCTGTTCGTGCTGGCGCGAGAGACCGTTCAGGACCGCGCGCCGGTGATGGAGGAGATGCAGGCGCAAGCGCTGGGCGAGGACGTAGGCCCGGCTTCGGTCGGGCTGGCCGGCATGATCGGCGGCGCTCCGTTCAAGGCGATGATGGCGCGGGTCGACGCCACGGAGGATCAGATCACGCAGATCCGAGCGCTGGCGCAGGGCGCGATCGCCGACGTCGAGCGGATGACCGGCTATCTCCAGCCGCTCAGAGCGGCGGCGTTGGAGGAGTTGAGTCGGCCCAACGCGAGCGCGCAAGCGCTGGCCGCGCTTCGCGCGCGTGTCGCGGACGTCTCCGAGGCCGTCCGGCTTCGCGTCGCCTTCGCCATGATCGCGATCGCCGAGGTGCTCACCCCAGAGCAACGGGCGCAATTGGCGATCGGCGCGACGATCACGCCCGCCGCCGGGCGCGCAGGCCTCGCGGACGCAGATGTTTTGCAGCGGCCGGGTTCGTGAACGTGGGGGCTGCAAACGGCAAGAATTCTGTCAATATAATAGGACGTTCAGCCCCTTAGCGCAGGTCCGCACCCTCATGACCATCGACGTCTACACCAGCCCGCTCTGCCCCTATTGCTCGCGCGCGAAGCGTCTCCTGACGGAGAAGGGCGTCGAGTTCGTCGAGATCGACCTGTTCGCCGAGCCGAAGCGCCGCCCGGAGATGCTGGAGCGCTCCGGCGGGCGCACGTCGGTGCCGCAGATCTTCATCGGCGACACGCATGTGGGCGGCTGCGACGACCTATACGCGCTGGATCGCGCGGGCAAGCTGGATCCGCTGCTGCGCGCGGCGTGAGCGTCGGCGC
>JBMLRS010000143.1:0-6177 GCA_049240905.1 Elsteraceae bacterium | reverse complement strand
GCTAAGAGCGCTGGAGGTCCATATCTTCTCCGAGGCGCAGCGCGGAGCCGGCGAAGGGTCGCGAGACTTCGATCTGGAGCCGGGCAGCACCATGACCAACGCGACCGTCTCCGGCGCGGTCAAGGGCGCGAGCGCCACCCAGCTGACCCTGACCTATCCCGGCGCTCAGAAGATCGTGATTCTGCCGCCCGGCGTGCCGATCGTGCGGAATGTTCCGGGCGCGGCGTCGGACGTGAAGGCTGGGGTGGGGATCATCGTGTTCGCTGCGGAGCCGCAAGCGGACGGCACGGTGAAAGCGAGCCGGATCACCGTCGGCAAGGACGGCGTCGATCCGCCGATGTAGGGTCAAACAAGCAATTTCGTGAATCAAAAAATAAGTAAAAATCTCATCCTGAGCTTGTCGAAGGATACGAAAACTCTTCAACGCTATTCGCTTCCGCGCCCTTCGACAAGATCAGGGTGAGGGAATTATTTTTGGCTCGACGCCCCTCGGCGGGCGCGCGCTTTCGAGACCCGCGAACTCCACGAACTTCATCATCGACGCCCAGACATGGTCGCCATAGAGGAACGGGGCGAAAGACGGCGCGTCGAGCCCAGGCAAGGGTTCGATCCGCGCGTTTTCCCCTGGTTCGTAGAAGAACGGGATCGAATAGCGGCGACGCTCCGGCGACAACACGCGATGCTCGGTCGCTTTCACGCGACCGCCGGTCCAGCGTTGAAGCAGCCCGCCAAAGTTGACGGCGAGGCTGTTCTCGATCGGCGGCACGTCAACCCAGCTCCCATCCGGCGCGCGCGCCTGCAAGCCCTCCACCCCGTCCTGCGCCAACAGCGTCACGAATCCGGAATCGATATGGGCGGCGCCCGCGACCAGCCGTCGCCGGCCCGCATGCAGAACGAAGGCTTCGGCCGGATCCAGGCGAGCGAGGCTGTCGGCGGAGCGCTCGGGATAGTGAATCAAGCGGAGAGTTGAGACCCCGTTCTCGAACACTGGGTCGAAGATCGTCTCCGGCAGCCCCAACCCGCGCGCCAAGCTGTGCATCAGCGCTCCGCCCAGCCGCTCGAAACCCAGGTAATAGGCGGCGACCGCAGCCCGCCATCCCGGCAGGTCCGCTTCGTCGGGCAGGGGCGTCGGCTCGGTCAACGGATCGGAGGCGTCCGCGCGCTCCGGCCGCGCGATGTCCGGACCCATGTCGATGCCCTCTTTGTAAGTCGCGCCCTCCGGCGAGAGGGGGAACCAGCCACGATAGACGTTTGGGTGATCTGGCGCGAACTTGCGACGGGAGAGCGCCGCCTGCTTGGCGGGATCCAGGCTGAAGAGCCGCAGCAACTCGCCCCGCGCGGCCGCGCCATGAGGCGCCCAGGCGGGCAGGCCTGCGATCACCATAAAGCCTATCTCGGTCGCGGCGCGAAGAATCGTCGCATCGCAGGCGGCCCGCGCGGCTGGATCGGCGTCGAACAGCGGAGCCACATTGATGAGCGGGATCATGTTGGGAAATATGATGACTTGTTGAACGAGAAGAGACAGTTCTAAGCTCTTTTTAACCGTTTCAAAACAGGGGGCAAATCATGGCGGACAAGCTTCATCCAGTTATCGAACGCGCGGGCCGTGAGATGGCCGACGGCCAGATGGGACGGCGCGACTTTCTGCGCGTGGCGACCCTGCTGGGCGTGAGCGCGACGACGGCCTACGGCATGGCCGGGCTGACGGCGCCGGCGTTGGCGCAGGGCGCGCCCAGGATGGGCGGCGTCGTGCGCATCGGCATGCGCGTGCAGGACGTCTCCAGCCCGCATACCTATTCCTGGATCGAAGCCTGCAACGTCGCGCGTCAGACCATCGAATATCTGACCGAGACCGGCATCGACAACATCACCCGCCCCAGCCTGGTCGAGCGTTGGGAGGCGAGCCCGGACCTGAAGAGCTGGACGCTGCATCTGCGTAAGGATGTGAAGTGGCGCAAAGGCCGCCAGTTCACCGCCGACGACGTGGTGTGGAACCTGACCCGCGTGCTCGACGCGAAGACCGGCTCCTCGGTGGTCGGACTGCTCAGGGGCTTCATGCTGGAAGAGTTCGAGACCGGCGAGAAAGACGACAAGGGGGCCGCCAAGAAGTCGACGCGGCTTTGGGACGCCAATGCGATCCGAAAGGTCGACGACTTCACGGTGCAGATTAACGGCAAGGTGCCGAATCTCGCCGTGCCCGAATCGCTTTTCCACTACCCGTTGATGATCATGGACCCGGCCGAAGGCGGCAAGTTCGGGGTCGGCAGCAACGGCACCGGCGCGTTCGAACTGGTGGAGCATGAAGTGGGCAAGCGCTCGCTGATGGTCGCGCGCAAGAGCGGCTATTGGGGCAAGGGTCCGTTCATCGACCGCTTCGAAGTGATCGACCTCGGCGACGACGCGGCGGCTCAGGTCTCGGCGCTCGCCTCCAAGCAGGTCGACATGATCTATCAGGGCTCGATCGCCAGCCTGCCGACCGTGGAGCGGTTGCCGCATGTGCAGATCAACAGCGTGGTCGGCGGCTACACCGCGGTCGCCCGCGTGCAGTCGATCAAGCCGTTCGACGACAAGCGCGTGCGTCAAGCCCTCCGCTTCGCGACCGACACCGACGCCCTGCTGAAGGCGGCCCATCGCGGCCTCGGCAGCCCCGGCGAACATCACCATGTCGCGCCGACCCACCCGGAATACGCCAATCTCGGCGTCCAGAAGCGGGACGTCGCGAAGGCCAAGGCGCTGCTCGCGGAAGCGGGATATCCGAACGGCATCGACACCGAAATCGCCTGCCGTCCGTCGCCGGACTGGGAGCTGCTCGCCGTGCAGACCATGGTCGAGCAGTGGAAGGAGGCGGGCATCCGCGTGAAGATCAACGTCATGCCGTCCTCCCAATATTGGGATAACTGGACGAAGGTGCCGTTCGGCTTCACCACCTGGGCGCACCGCCCGCTGGGCATCATGGTTCTGGGTCTCGCCTACCGCTCGGGCGCGGCATGGAATGAGTCGAAATGGTCGAACCCGGAGTTCGACAAGCTGCTGGCGGAGGCTGAAGGCTACCTCGACATCGAGAAGCGGCGCGCGGTCACCGCCAAGCTGCAGCAGATCATGCTCGACGACGGTCCGGCGGTGATCCCGCTGTGGCGCGCGATCTTCAACTACACGGACAAGAAGATCAAAGGCTACAAGATCCACCCCAGCGTCTACATCGAGGCGCGCGAGATGTGGGTCGAAGCCTGATCCAGCCAAGGCGACGGCCTCGCAGGGGCCGTCGCCGCCCGCTTGGGTCAAGCCCAGGTTCCTTTCGTCGCGCAACGCCTTGGAGGCCGAAGTGATGCTGCGATACGCGACCAAACAGCTGGTGAACATGCTGTTGACGCTGTTCGCAGTGTCGTTCCTGGTCTTCATGCTGAACGAATGGGCGCCCGGCGACGTCGCCAGCAAGCTGCTGGGGCCGTTCGCGACCCAGGATCAGGTCGACAAGCTCAACACCGAGATGGGCTTGGATCGACCGGTCATCGTCCGTTACTTCGAGTATATGGGGAACGCGCTGACCGGGGATTTCGGCCGTTCTCTGGTCTATCGCCAACCCGTGGCCGACGTGCTGGCCGATCGGCTGGGCGCGACCTTGCAACTGGCCCTGATCAGCTTCGCGGTGATCGTCCCCTTCTCCATCCTGCTCGGCGTGCTGGCCGGCATGCGGGAGAGCAGCCTGGCCGATCGCGTGATTTCCTTGTTCTCCTATCTTTGCGCCTCGATCCCGGAATTCGCGATGGCGGTTTTCCTGATCGCGATCTTCGTGGTGGGGTTGGGATGGCTGCCCGGCACCTCGCCGATGCGCGCGGACAGCGGCTGGCCGATCTGGAGCCAGCTTGTGCTGCCGGTCCTGGTGGTGACCTTCTATGACGCCGGCTACCTGATTTCGATGATCCGCAGCTCGATGGTCGACGTGATGCGCCAGCCCTACATCCGCACCGCCGCGCTGAAGGGCATGTCGTTTCGTCAGGTCGTGGGCAAACATGCGCTGCGCAACGCCCTGATCACGCCCTTCACCGTGATCATGCTGCAGCTGAACTATCTGGTCTCCGGCCTGGTCGTCGTGGAGACGATTTTCGCCTATCCAGGCTTTGGCCGTCTGATGTTGGAGGCGGCCTTGGCCAAGGACATCGCGGTGGTGGAGGCCGGCGCGCTGATCGCCGTGGCGGTCACCATGCTGACCCAGCTGCTCGGCGATTTGGGCTATATGCGCCTCGACCCCAGGATCCGGGTATGACCGACGCGGCGGCTCCCGCGCAGGCCGGGCTTGGAATTCTGGAGCTGGCGCGGCGCGCCCGCAGCTCGCCCCTCGCGGTGGTCGGCGCGGCGATCCTCCTGTTCTGGACGATCTGCGCGGTGTTCGCGCCCTGGATCGCGCCCTATCCGCCGAACAAGATCGATCCCGCGCTGATCGCGAACCCCTATCCTTCGGCGGCCAATTGGCTGGGCGTCGATCATCTTGGCCGCGACCTCGCCTCTCGCCTGATTTGGGGCGCGCGCACGGTGATGACGGTGGCGCCGGTGGCGGTGCTGGGGGCGGCCGCCCTGGGCGTGTTCTTCGGCCTGCTGGCGGGATATCGCGGCGGGATCGTGGACGCGGTGATCATGCGCGTCGGCGACACGCTGCTGGCCTTTCCGAAGATCATTCTCTACCTGATCATCATCGCCAAGTTCGGCGCCTCGACCCTGAACATCATCCTAGTGATCGCGTTCACCTCGGCCCCGATCATCGCCCGCATCGTGCGCGGCGTGACCCTGGACGTGCGCCACCGCGACTATGTCTCCGCCGCCCGAATGCGCGGGGAGAGCGCGCTCTACGTGATGCTGGTCGAGATCCTGCCGAACGCGCGCGGCCCGCTGCTGGTCGATCTGTTTCTGCGTCTCGGCTACACGATCATCGCGATCGGCGTTCTGGGTTTCCTGGGCGTGGGCTTGCCGCCGCCCGATCCCGATTGGGGCGGGATGATCAAGGAAGCCTATGGCATGATCTTCGTCTGGCCGCACATGACTCTGATCCCGGCGGTCGCCATTTCCTCCTTGATCGTCGGCTGCAATCTTTTGGCGACTGGCATGCGCGAAGCGATGCGGGATGTCTGACGTCCTGTCCTTCGACAATGTGTCGATCGAGTTCGCCGGCCGTTTCGGCAAACCGCAGCGCATCCTGGATCAAGTCAGCTTCTCGATCGCGCGCGGCGAGGCGATGGGGCTGGTCGGCGAGTCCGGTTGCGGCAAATCGACGGCGGCGCTCGCGGCCCTGCGCTATCTGCCGCGCGGCATGCGGGTCTGCGGCGGCAAGATCAGCGTCGACGGGCGCGACCTCGAAAGCCTGTCCGGGGCGGAGCTGCGTCAGGTGCGGGGCAACCGCATCGCCATGGTCTATCAGGACCCGATGTCCAGCCTGAACCCGGTGATGACGATCGGCGATCAGCTGATCGAAGTGCCGATGCTGCATGGCGAGGTTGATGCGAAGGCCGCCCACGCCAAGGCCGTGCGCATGCTGGGGGAAGTGCGCATTCCCGATCCCGAAGGGGTGATGACCCGCTATCCGCATCAGCTCTCAGGCGGGCAGCAGCAGCGTGTGGTGATCGCCATGGCGCTGATGGCGGAGCCGGCGCTGTTGTTGATGGACGAGCCCACGACTGGGCTTGATGTGACGGTGGAGGCCGCGATCCTGGAGCTGGTGCGCGATCTGCGCGGGCGGTTCGGCGCGGCGATCCTGTTCATCAGCCACAATCTCGGCACGATCGCGCGGATCTGCGACCGCATCGGCGTGCTCTACGCCGGCCGGATGGTGGAGACCGGGCCGATCGGTCGGGTGTTCCAGAATCCCAGCCATCCCTACACGCGCGGCCTGCTGGCGGCGCTGCCTCGGCTGGACGGCCCCGGGCGCGGCGGCAAGCTGGCCCCGATCGAGGGGGTGATCGCCGCGGGCGACCGCTCCCGGATCGGTTGCGCCTTCTCCCCGCGCTGCCCGATCGCCCTGGCTTCCGAATGCGATCCCCGCCCGATCCCCATGACCGCCATGGCGGATGATCCCGGCCATCTGGTCCGCTGCGTGCGGATCGATCACGCGATGGAGATCACGGCGGAGGTTCCGCCCGCCCCGGCGGACGCCGACGTCTCTAGCGCGCCGCTGCTGCTGGACGTGCA